>NZ_DAMCCR010000017.1:0-56635 GCF_032058845.1 Pseudomonas sp.
CGCGCGGCCAGCGACGGCCGCGTCGCGTGGTTGCGGACCTTGCTCAACGGTCGCCCGCGAACGCGGCGCGACCTGTGCTGGCAGCAGCGTCAGGCACAAGGCCCGGAGTTGTGGCTGGTGATCGTCGACGCCTCGGCGTCCACCCGTCGGCAGGGCGCGCTGGCCGAGTGCAAGGGGTTGCTGGCTCAGGTATTCGACCAGGCCTACCGTCAACGCGCGCGGCTGACCTTGCTGACCGCCAGTGGTCGCGAACCCCGCTGGCAGCGCCATGGCCTGAAGGCTTCGGCGGCGCTGCAACCGTGGCTGCAAGCACTGGGCGCAGGGGGCGGTACACCGCTGCTGGCCGCGCTCGAGCAGGCCCGCCAGTGGTTGGCAGCACGCGCCCGCCAGCACCCCGACGAAGTCCAGCGTTGCCTGATATTCACCGATGGTCGATTGCAACGCTGGACGCCAGTGAGCCCGTTACCGTGCGCAAGCCTGCTGGTGGATATCGAGCGGGCATCGGTCCGGCTGGGCAGGGCAGAGCTTCTGGCTACGCAGCTACAGGCCGAATACTGGCATCTGGATGAATTGCGGCAGCTTGAATAGCCTTGTTGGGCTGGCGCGTATGAGTCTCAGGTTCGTTCTCTTTGGGTCGGCGCGCCGCCCATCGCGGCTGACCGGCGCGCCGGACCGGCCGCTTATTACTGAGATCTTGGGGGGAGGCACATTTGGTCTCCACTACGCATCCGTGTCTCGCGATAACAGCGGTCCCTGTAGGAGCGACTTCAGTCGCGATGGCCGGCCTAGCCGGCCGGATACAGGCGCCGCGAAAGAGCAGGAGATCAGAGGTGCAGCCTTGGGTCGGCTACGCCGCCCATCGCGGCTTAAGCCGCTCCCACACGGGCCGCGATGGGCAGGGTCATCTGGACCCCGATACAGGCGCCGCGAAAGAGCAGGAGATCAGAGGTTGCAGCCTTGGGTCGGCTACGCCGCCCATCGCGGCTTAAGCCGCTCCCACACGGGCCGCGATGGGCAGGGTCATCTGGACCCCGATACAGGCGTTGCGAAACAGCAGGTAGATTGAGTCGTCCTGTACGGTGTGCCGCTCTCAGCACAGCAACGTCAGTGTTGACGACTCAGCGCTGCCCAGGCTAAGTTTCCTACCCATGAACGCCTTCCCGCTCTCGCACGTCAGCCAGATTATTACCGCCATCATCAGATTGGCGGACTAGCGCTCACGTGCAGCAATCCCGCCCTGGAGGCGGGTTTTCACACTCTGACTCCTCGGCACCCCACACCGCCAGGAGCTCTTGATGACCAGCCTTACCGTCAACCCGCCGTCGCTTTCCCCGCTGCGCCCGTGCCTGTCCGAGCACGTGCGGCGCATTCTTGCTGCGCCGGTCTATGACCTCGCCATCGAGACGCCCCTGCAGGTTGCCCCTGCGTTGTCTCAGCGCCTGGGCAACCAGGTGCTGCTCAAACGCGAAGACCTGCAGCCCACGTTCTCCTTCAAGATCCGCGGGGCCTACACGCGTCTCTCCCGCTTGACACCCCAGCAGCGCGCCTGCGGTGTGGTCACAGCGTCCGCCGGCAACCACGCTCAGGGCGTGGCCCTGGCCGCCGCGCACCTGGGCGTGCGCGCGATCATCGTCATGCCCACCGCCACCCCCGCACTGAAGGTCGACGGCGTGCGCGCGCGCGGTGGCGAGGTGGTGATGCATGGCGACAGCCTGGCCCAGGCCATTGCCCATGCCCTGGACCTGGCCGAGCGTGACGGCGCCACGTTCATCCCACCCTTCGATGACCTCGATGTAATGGCCGGGCAGGGCACCGTGGCCATGGAGATCCTGCGTCAGCACCCCGGTCGGCTCGACGCCATCTTCGTCCCCGTCGGCGGGGGCGGGTTGATTGCCGGCATCGCTGCGTACGTCAAATATCTACGGCCGGAGGTGAAGGTGATCGGCGTCGAGCCGCATGATGCCAACTGCCTGCAAGCGGCCATGGCCGCCGGCCAACGGGTGATCCTGGCGCAGGTGGGCACCTTTGCCGAAGGCGTTGCGGTGGCACAGATCGGCGCCCAATGCTTTGACGTGTGCCGGCATTACGTCGACGAAGTGATCACCGTCAGCAGCGACGAACTGTGCGCTGCAATCAAGGACATCTATGACGACACCCGTTCCATCACCGAGCCTTCCGGCGCACTGGCGGTGGCCGGCATCAAGCGCTATGTCGCCCGTGAACAGGCCAGCGGCCAGACCCTCGTGGCCATCGATTCAGGCGCCAATGTGAACTTCGATCGCCTGCGCCACGTGGCCGAACGCGCTGAACTGGGCGAGCAACGCGAAGCGCTGATCGGCGTCACCATCGCCGAGCGGCCGGGCAGCTTTCGCGCGTTCTGCCAGGCGCTGGGCAAGCGCCAGATCACCGAATTCAACTATCGCTGCCACCCTGGCCAGCCAGCGCGGCTGTTCGTCGGCGTGCAGACCCACCCGGTCGATGACCCGCGCCCGCACTTGCTGGCCAGCCTGGCGGCGCAGGGCTTCGAGGCCGTCGATCTGACCGACAATGAGCTGGCCAAGCTGCACATACGCCATACCGTGGGTGGTCATGCCGCACTGCCCGCTCAGGAGCGCGTGCTGCGCTTTGAGTTTCCCGAGCGACCGGGAGCGTTGCTGGACTTTCTGCAACGGCTCGGCCAGCGCTGGAACATCAGCCTGTTCCACTACCGCAACCACGGCGCAGCCCAGGCGCGGGTGCTGGCAGCGCTGCAAGTGACTGATGGGGAGCATGTGCAGCTGCAACAGGCGTTGGCCGCAATGGGATACGCCTATTGGGATGAGACGGAAAATCCGGCGTATCAACTGTTCTTGGGGTAAGGCTGATGGCTGGCACAACAAGCGTGAACGCAGCGTGGGCTGAGCCTTTGCAGCGCGAGCGCCGTTGCCCCATCACGGCAGGCGCCCATGCCATCGCGGCCGCCTTTGGCCGCTGGCTCTCAGCGCTGGCGTAGCCTGGCCATGGTGAAGGCATCGGCATACGCCCCGTCTCGCACTGCGTAGTCACGCAACCGCCCTTCGATTTCAAAGCCGAACTTGCGGTAGAGCGCCAGCGCGGGCTCGTTGTCGGCAAACACCGTCAGTTCCACCCGACGCAGGTTCATCCAGTCATCGGCAATTGACAGCGCCGTCCGCATCAGCAGTGAGCCAACCCCTTTGCCGTGCCAGGCAGGCGCCACCCCAATGCCCAAACTGCCGACATGGCTCTGCCGAATCCGCTCCGATTGCACCAGGCCGACATTGCCGATCACCTCACTCTGGTGCAGCGCCACCAACGCCACACGCCGCTCCGTGTGCATTTCCAGCCGCTTGCGCCAGACCTCGGTGGACTGAAACGGCATCTGCAGCACCTGGCGGCACACCGCTGCGTGGTGATACAGCGCGGTGATCCCGTCGATGTGCGCGGCGGTCATGGGCGCGATGTGGATAGCGGGTGTGGCGGGGGGCATCGGCGTCGTCCTTGTGTCGGCGAGGTAGACGTTTCACTCTAAACCAGGTGCGTGGCAGAGTGCCAGGGCTCAGGCGTCTAGTCGGTCTCGTGCCGATCTTGTCAGCATGCCGGCAGAGCGGCAGGCACTGACAGGTTTGGCAAACCTTCCGATGGCATGGGTCTGCGGCGGGCCTCGCCGCCCATCGCTGCGGACAGGGGCGAACGTTGTACTGCACATCCGCGGCGTATCGCGATCTGAGAGTGTGGACGCCCACACTCACAGGGATTCAGGAGCGATATCCATGCCGCCAGTGACCGCACACGACCTCGCCATCCACTTCACCCACCCCAGCGACCCCGGCCTGTTCCACTGGCTGGTGGCTGCATTCCTGATGGGTAAGCGCATTCGTGCGGCGGCGGCAGTCGAGGCTTACCGCCAGTTGGTGGAACAGCAGGGCCTGGACACGCCGAACAAGCTCGCCGGCTGTGCGCATGCGGTGCTGGTGCGGCGACTGGGGCAGGCAGGGTATGCCCGTTACGATGAGTCGACCGCGCAACGCTTGCGCGCGCTGGGGGCCGCATTCGAGGCGCAGATGCCGGCGCAACAGGAGGCGCTTCGGGCTGGTGAGCTGACGCGAGCAGCGTTCGAGCGCTGGCTGTTGACCTTCGAGGGCATCGGTCCGAAGACCGTGGAAATTTTCATGCGCGAGGCGGCCAGGGTGTTGCTGTTTGCTGAAGACGCGCCTGTCTGATCCAGGCGGGGTGGGGCACATCACGCGCGGCAGCTCTCCCGCCGATGCTCCGCTCCCCGTTGCGGGCCTGTTCACCTCAGGACCGCTCACCGCGCAACCAGCGCTCGTGGTAATGCATCAGCCGTGTCAGCCCATGCAACGCGCTGTCCTGAATGACTTGTGCCCGTGCCCCGAAAAAGCGCTGCGTGGCGGTGAACACCGCGTCCGTTTCGCCGGCAAATGCCCAGGCGAAACACACGGTACCGGGCAACACCCCAGGGGCCGGCGCCGGCCCGACGACACCGGTGGTGGCGATGGCGACGTTGGCCTGGCTGTCGCGCAGGGCACCGCGCGCCATCTCCCAAGCGACCGCTTCGCTGGTCAGGCCGAACCGTTCGATGGTGGCGGGGTCGACGCCGAGCAGGCGCTGCTTGGCCGCGGGCGAGTACACCACGTAGCCGCTTTCCAGCACTTCGCCGGCGCCGTCATGCTCGGCCAGCCTCGACACGATGCGCCCTGCCGTACAGGACTCGGCCGTGGTCAGCAGCAGATGGTGGGCTTTCAGGTAATCAAGGACGGCTGAGGTAGGGTCGCGGGACATGGGCGGATCGACTCGGTGGCAGTGTTGCGGTGGACGTGCTGGCGACGCAGGGGTTCAGCTCAGGATAGGGTCAGTGTCCGCAATGCTGTATTCCAGCGCTTAGGCGGGCAGCGCCAATAATGCGAAAACGCCGCGGTCCGGTATGGGGATCGCGGCGTTTTACAGGGCGGCAGCCTCGCCGGCAAGCCGGCGCGGTGCATGACCGTCCGATCAGAGAATCGGCTTGCCGCCGGTCACCGCGTACAGCGATCCGGAAATGTAGCTGGCCTCGTCCGAGCCCAGCAGCACGTAAATAGGCGCCACTTCCACCGGCTGCCCCGGGCGGCCCATCGGGTACGCGGCGCCGAAGTTCTTCACGGCTTCATCGGGCATGGTGGCCGGAATCAGCGGCGTCCAGATCGGCCCAGGTGCGACGCTGTTGACGCGAATGCCCTTGTCAGCCAGTTGCTGCGCCAGCCCTGCGGTGAAGTTGGCGATGGCGCCTTTGGTGGTGGCATACGGCAACAGCTTGGCCGACGGATCATCCGCGTTCACCGAACTGGTGTTGATGATCGAGCCGCCTTTGGGCATCGACGACAGCGCGCGCTGGCAAATGCGGAAGATGGCGGTGATGTTGACGTTGAAGGTCATCACCCATTCATCATCCGAAATGTCTTCGAAGTTTTCGTGAGCCATCTGGAAGGCGGCGTTGTTCACGAGGATGTCGATGCGGCCGAACTGCGCCACGGTCTTGTCAACCAGGTCGTAGCAGTGCTCTTTGTGCGCCAGGTCGCCCGGCAGCAACAGGCACTGACGGCCTGCCGCTTCCACCCAGCGCGCGGTTTCCTGGGCGTCTTCGTGCTCGTCGAGGTAGGCAATGGCCACGTCGGCGCCTTCACGGGCGTAGGCAATGGCGACGGCACGGCCGATGCCGCTGTCCGCGCCGGTGATCAGCGCGATCTTGCCGTCGAGGCGGCCGTGGCCCACATAGGACTGTTCGCCGCAGTCCGGATACGGCTCCATCTTGCGCTGCGAGCCGGGCACCGATTGCGGCTGGGACGGGAAGGGTGGCTTGGGGTACTCACGCATGCTTCGTGCTCCTGTAGATGACGATACTCATGACTGTTTGAAGGGCATGGGCCAGGAGTATTGGAGTGGATGTGAATTTCGGCGACGGACGGCACGTTTATGCATTCACCCACCCCGGCCACGTGCTGTCACTGGCAGCGAACGCGGGAAAACTCAAGACGGATGGCAAAGTGGCTCGGCGCCGGCGGCGCGGCTTTTTCAGCAGTCGGCAGCGAAGGCAGAATCTCGGAAGACTTCACACTAAGGTCAAATCAACACGTAGTCGCTGCGCTGAATGATCCCGCTGTGTTCGCCTTCGACCAGATGCACATAGCGGCCGCCGACCAGATCGATAGGCAGACAGTCATCCACATCCAGCACCGCGTCGGTGTGCGCTTTCAGCCAACCTGCTGCCATGCGCTGGCGCCCCAGGCGCTTGGCGGCGGCTTTGTCAGGCGCCGGCACCAGCAGGTAGCGATGCGCTTCGCCAAACACGCCTGGCTCGTAACCGCCGAGGTTGAGAAAGAACAGGCGCATCGCACCAGGCGCGGGGCTGGCCTGGCTGAACTCCACGCGATAGCCCTCTACACCATGCACCTCCATCCAGGCATCGATGTGCAGGCCCTTGAGGCTGCCGAACCAGCTCGCACGTAACTGCGGGTAGGTGTGCGCCAGGGTGTCGGCCTGGGCGAACAGCACATCGTGGACTTCGATGCTGGCGCGCGGGTGACGGCCGCCGAGCAGAACGACGTAGAGCATGGGGACATCCACAACGGTCAAAGGAACGCTCATTGTGTGGGATTGGCTGAACGACGCAAGCGGCAGGTTGGGTGTGAATCACGCGTGGGCCGGCGGCTGGCTTCGGCCCGTGCAGGGCGGCAGCGGCTCTATCGACGCCCTCGGCCGCAAGGCGCGTGCGGCCAGCCGCTGGAAGTCGAACGGGTCGTCAACTGAGAGCGGCCATGCGGGCGTCTATCGCCGCCGCTCGATCAGTGCGCGACTGAGTTACCATGCGCCAGCAAAATCTTCTTTCGCACATGCTGGCTGCCTATGTCCTCCAACGCGCTGTACACCGACCTGTCCATCTACTACGACCTGATGTGCGCCGACATCGACTATCCGGCGCAAAGCCATAGCGTGGTTCGGTTGCATCAGCTGTTCGGAAATGGCGGACGTCGGCACCTGGACCTGGCTTGTGGCACCGGGCCGCATGTGCGGCACTTCCTCGACGTTGGCTACCACAGCACCGGCCTGGACATCAGCCCGGCAATGCTGGAAGTCGCCCAGACACGGTGCCCCGAGGCGCAGTTCGTTCGCCAGGACATGGCCGGTTTCGAGGTAGGCCAGCCGCAAGACCTGATCACCTGCTTTCTCTACTCCATCCATTACAACGCAGAGCTGACGCAGTTGCGCGCGTGCCTGGCCAGCGTGCACGCCGCGCTTGCCGACGACGGTGTGTTCTGTTTCAACGCGGTGGACAAGGGCCAGATCGACAACGGCCTGGCCGTACGCCATGGCGTGGAGCACCAAGGCAGCCATTTCACCTTCGGCTCGGGCTGGCATTATCCGGGCGAGGGCGAGCAGCAGTCGCTGCGCCTCAGCATTCAGAAGACCACCGCTGGCGTGACGCAGATCTGGCAGGACGAACACCGCATGGTGGCCTTCAGTTTCGCCGAGTTGCAGCGGGTGTTGCAGCCGCTGTTCGACGTGCACGTCTTCGAACATGACTATCAACGCATCGCGCCCTGGGGTGGCACCAGCGGGAATGCCTTGTTCGTGTGCGTCAAGCGCGAGGTCTCAGATCGAGGCAGCGATGGCGTCGACTGCAACGCAGAGCGGCGCTGCGCTTGAGGAGGGCTATCGCGAGATGTATCGCAAATGGTTCTGGATGGGGGTTCTTGGTTTCCTGGGGATGTTCGTGATCGTGTTGCTCATGGTCACGAAGATGACGCCGTGGCAGTTGGTCGGCTTGCTGGCTAGCGCCTGACATTTCCACGCCCGGCACTCCAGGCCACTGCGCACAGCGCCAACCCCGCCACATTCAGCGATACCGGATTGAACGCCTCCTTGAGCAGCCCTGGGCTGACCAACGCCACATCCACCAGCAGACCCAGCAGCGCTGTCGCCGCCACTGCGATCGGCCAGCGATGGCGTGGCGCAAGGAGGATGCACAACGCCAGGGCAATTTCCCCGATGCCTGCCAGGATGGCGAACAGTTGCACCTGCTCGATCCCATGCGCCCGGATCATCGCCTGCTCGCCCGCGCTCAACCACAGCAACTTCGGCACCAGGCCATGGTAGGCGAACATGAACGCCAGGCCGCCGCGAGCGATCCAGTTGATGCGCGCCAGAGCATTCACAACGGTGCCTTGAGAAAACGTTGCTCATGGTCCGCATTCGGCAGCAGGCAACGGTCGTATTTGCCGAACAGCCGATAGCGGTTGCGCGCAATGCGATCGTAAGCCCAATCGCGCAGCACCCGTGGAACGGCCCGCAGCAGCCGCAAAGGGCGCCAGGCCGCTGGTAGCTGCCCGATGATCTCGAACACCGCTTCCGAGCGCAGCCAACAGGCGCGGTCGCGGATCACCGCCAGCGTGTCGAACTGGTCCAACGGCAATCCTGCCCAGGCCAGCAACGTCTGCCCCTCGGGCGATTGCACGGCCGCCAGCCGCAGCCGTTGCGCAGGGTCATGGCGAATCAGAAAGCGCACCCAACCGTTGCACAGCTTGCATTCACCGTCGAACAGCACCACGGTTTCACCGGGCTGCAGGAGGGGCGCGGGGGCGGGGCGGATCTGCGAGGTGGGCATGGGAGTGATTCCAGTCGGGTGAGTGAGGATGAATCATACCCAGAGGAAGCGGTGGCAGTGTGGCAGTCTGAGTGGGCTTGGGCGATCCGGGCAGAAAACCGCTGCGGCAGCTCGAGGCCGATCGTGGATGCGAGATTGCGGAAGCGCTATCCAATTCATCGTCCTTGCTGTGTTTCGCCATGAGCGGCTGATCATGGCGTAGCTTGGCGAACTAGTGAAAAGCGCTGGAGCAGGGACGATGATTTTACCTGCGAAGCACGCCACTAGCTCGCGGGCAAGAGGATCACGAAGTTCTTCTTCATGTCTTCGAGCACTGTCCATTTGCCCTTGGCACCCGGCTCAAGGTGAGTAGCCGATGAAATCGGTTGAGTGCAACATCTTCTATCGAGAGAGTTGGGCGAATCATGGGGGCTCCAAGTACGGCTGATCTTTTATTTCTTGTTGGCGACATGACACCGTGAAGTAGCATGCAGCTCATGATCAGCTTACGAATTAGCCATGGCGCGGCTTGTCAGGCCACAGGCGTTAGAAGGACGGTTAATTTGAACCTTTGATGAAGGGTTTCCAGTCGAAACTGGGCAGAGCTAGCCTAATGGCTACAGACATAATCCTTGGAAAGGAATTTAGAGGTTGCGATGATGCTTATGGAGCTCCTTGATGGTCATCAGCCAAGATAAGTTACCAGACCTGATGCGTCAAATAAACATTTTCCAAAGCCGGATAACCTGGGGGTTATAGGTTATTGGGGCGGGTTTGCGAAAAGGTAAAAACGGGCGCTAAGCGCCCGCGTCCCAAGAGGGACCAATTACCACAAGAGTTCATTCAATAGGGTCATCATGCAAATGCACGTATATTTAACATCAAGACAGTCTTCAATGCTGTACTTGAATGTCTCATTGTTTCTTCCTCAGACAGCCGCGCTACGCTCGCGCAGGTCCATATTCAGAATGCGGTCGTTTTCACTGTAATCCACCGGGCAATCGATCACGTGCACACCGGGGTTGGAAATGCAGTGATCCAGCAGGGGCAGGAAGCCCTCGGCGCTTTCCACGCGGTGGCCGTTGGCACCGTAGGCCTCGGCGTACTTGACGAAGTCCGGATTGCCGTAGTCCAGGCCGAAATCGGTGAAGCCCATGTTGGCCTGCTTCCAGCGGATCATGCCGTAGCCGTCGTCGCGCAGGATCACCACGGTGATGTGCATGCCCAGGCGCACGGCGGTTTCCAGCTCCTGGCTGTTCATCATGAAGCCGCCATCGCCGCACACCGAGATCACCGGGCGGTCCGGGTGCACCAGGTGCGCCGCCATGGCCGACGGCAGGCCGGCGCCCATGGTCGCCAGGGCGTTGTCGAGCAGCACGGTGTTAGGCTTGTGCGCCTTGTAGTTGCGGGCGAACCAGATCTTGTAGATGCCGTTGTCCAGGGCGACGATGCCTTCGGACGGCAGCGCGCGGCGGATGTCGGCGACCAGGCGCTGCGGGTAGACCGGGAAGCGCTCGTCGTCGGCTCCTTCGGCGATCTGCGCCTCGTTGGCTTCGCGGATCGCCATCAGGCGGGTGAAGTCCCAGTGCGCGGTGTCGCTCAGCGCTTCGCCGATCTGCCAGACGGCGTTGGCGATGTCGCCGATCACTTCGACCTGCGGGAAGTACACCGCATCGACTTCGGCGGAGCGGAAGTTGATGTGGATGACTTCGGTGCCGCCCCGGACCATGAAGAACGGCGGCTTCTCGATCACGTCGTGGCCGATGTTGACGATCAGGTCGGCGGCCTCGACGGCGCGGTGGACGAAGTCGCCGGACGACAGCGCGGCGTTGCCGAGGAAGCGCGGGTGGCGCTCGTCGACCACGCCCTTGCCCATCTGGGTGGTGATGAACGGGATGCCGGTCTGGTCGATCAGCTGCTTGAGGACCTTGGCGGTCATCTTGCGGTTGGCGCCGGCGCCGATCACCAGGATCGGGTTGCGCGCGTTGCGCAGTTTCTCGACGGCGGCCTCGATGGCCTTGTGCTCGGCCAGCGGCCGGCGATGCAGGCTGCGCGGGATCGGCAGGGCGTCGGTCTGCTCGGCGGCGATGTCTTCCGGCAGCTCCAGGTGCACGGCACCCGGCTTCTCTTCCTCGGCCAGGCGGAACGCTTCGCGCATGCGCGCCGGGATGTTGACGGCCGAGGCGAACTGGTGGGTGTACTTGGTGATGGGGTCCATCATCCCGCACACGTCGATGATCTGGAAGCGGCCCTGCTTGGACTTCTTGATCGGCTTCTGGCCGGTGATCATCATCATCGGCATGCCGCCGAGGTAGGCGTAGGCGCTGGCGGTGACCAGGTTGGTGGCGCCGGGGCCGAGGGTCGACAGGCTGACGCCGGTCTTGCCGGTCAGGCGGCCATAGGTGGCGGCCATGAAGCCGGCGGACTGCTCGTGGCGGGTCAGGACCAGCTTGATCCTGGACTTGCGCAGGGATTCCAGCAGGTCGAGGTTTTCCTCGCCGGGAATGCCGAACACATACTCGACACCTTCGTTTTCCAGGCATTGCACAACGACATCGGCGGCCTTGGCCATCTTGCTCACTACCTCAAATTTATAATTGTTCCGACACCAGATTCACGAGACCGACTTCAGCGTCGATCTCGCGAATGACATCCTGCGTTGAAACCAGCGAAATCAGGCCAGTTGGTATGTGGTCTTGACGCGGGTGAAGAATTGACGGGCGTGGGTGCCTTGCTCGCGAGAGCCCAGGCTTGATGCACTGTTACCACCGAACGGTACGTGGTAATCCACACCAGCGGTTGGCAGGTTGACCATCACCATGCCTGCCGTGCTGTTACGCTTAAAATGTTCGGCGTGGCGCAACGAGGTGGTAACAATACCCGCCGAAAGACCGAAAGCGGTGTCCTCTGCCGCGGCGAAGGCTTCTTCGTAATCCCGGACCTTTAACACGCTCAACACTGGCCCGAAGATCTCTTCACGATAGATGCGCATGTCCGGAGTCACCTCGGTGAACAGAGCCGGCGTGAAGAGGTAGGCGCCAGCCTGGTTTTCGATGCGCTCACCGCCACAAACCAATTTGGCACCTTGTTCTCGTCCGATGGCTACGTAGGACAGGTTCTGCTCCAACTGCCGACCATCCACCACTGGACCGATATCGGTGCAGGCTTGCAGTGCATCGCCCACTTTCAGTGCTTGAGTACGCTCGGCCAAGCGCGCCACGAATGCATCGTGGATACCCTCAGTGACGATAACGCGCGAACTGGCAGTGCAACGCTGACCGGTGCTGAAGAACGAACCATTCAGAGCGACATCCACGGCCTGTTCCAAGTCCGCATCATCCAGCACGATCAGCGGATTCTTGCCGCCCATTTCCAGCTGGACCTTTTTCATACCTTCAGCGGCAAGCTTGGCGATCTGGCGACCGGTGTTTTCCGAGCCGGTGAAGCTGATGCCGTCGACCTCCGGCGAGCGTATGATGGTATCGCCCACGCTGCGACCGGGGCCGATAAGCATGTTGAACACCCCAGCAGGCAAGCCAGAGCGGCTGATGATTTCGGCCAAGGCCCAGGCCGAAGATGGAACCAGTTCGGCAGGTTTGAATACTACGCAGTTGCCGAAGCACAGTGCTGGCGCGATCTTCCAGGCGGGGATGGCAATCGGGAAGTTCCACGGCGCAATGATGCCAATCACACCCAGTGGTTGAGTGAATACGTCAATGCCGACGTCTTGGCGCACCGATTGGTATTTCTCGCCTTCGGCGCGTAGGGCTTCCTGAGCATAGAACTTGAACGAGCGGCCAGCGCGGTCCACTTCGCCAAGCGCTTCGCGAACGATCTTGCCCTCTTCGCGGGCCAGCAGCAGCGCAAGTTCTTCGCGGCGCGCTAGAATCTCGGTACCGATGAAATCCAGCGCATCGGCGCGTTGCTGCGGATTGCTGCGCGCCCAGACCGGCTGGGCACGGCGTGCGGCGGAGATGGCCTGCTCGGTCAATTCCTGATCGGCACGCACGAAACGCTCGACGACCTCACCAGGGTTGGAAGGGTTGCGGTTCTCGAGGATATCGGCGCCGCTGTCCAGAGCGACGAAAGCGCCGTCGACGAAGCTGCTCTTGGTGGCGATGGTCATGCTGTACGGATCCTTTTCTCGGCGGCGTGGCGGGCCACGTAATCGGTGATGTTGTCGACGGCACGGTCCATCAGTTGCTGCATGGCATCCTCACTGCTCCAGGCAATGTGTGGATTGAGGATGAAGTCGTCGCGGTCGATAAGTTGGTGCAAAGGGTTGCTCGGGTGCAGTGGCTCGACTTCGACCACGTCCAGCGCCACGCCGCCCAGGCGGCCGTTTTGCAGCGCATCGATGAGGGCAGCTTCGTTGACAATGCCGCCACGGCCGGTGTTGATCAGCAGCGCATCAGGCTTCATCAGCGCGAGCTTTTCGGCATTGATCAGGTCGTAGGTTTCGGGCGTCAACGGTGCATTGATCGACAGGACGTCGCAGCTCTTGAGCAGACTGTCCAGCGAGCGGCAATCCATGCCCTGGCGCTTGCCGCCACGGTCCTCGAACAAGACTTCCATGCCAAAGGCGCGTGCCAGCTCGGCCAGGCGCACGGCGATCGGGCCGCTGCCGATGATCGCCATCTGCTTGCCGCGCACATCGCGGATGCGGTGATCGAAGTAGATGTTCTTATACTCGGCCTGCCCGGCATGCACCTTGCGCATCAGGCGGCTGAAGGCGGCTGGGCGACGGAACAGCTCGAGCATCATCGCCATGCTGTGTTCGGCGACGGTGTTCGCGGCATAGCCAGGTACGCTGGATACCTCGATGCCATGAGCATCGCAGTAATCGACGTCGACAATATCGCGGCCGGTCAGTGCGAGGGAAATCATCTTCAGTTTCGGCAGCTGACGCAGGTGCGCTTCACGCAGCGGCACGCTGCACGTCAGAGCCACGGTGGCGTCCTTCAGGTGCTCAAGCACCTGGTCAGGATGGGTATAGGCAAACTGCTGCCAGCTATGCTCGCAGTCAGGGCGCTTGAGTCGCGTCGATGCGGCAAGGCCGTCGTCGTCGAGGAAAACAATATGCTCACTCATTATCCTGATCCTGATCCTTATTTCTTCTGGGCAGGGACATAACCGGCTGGTGCCATGGAAACCAGCTGGCGGGTGATGAAGCCTGCATCCTGGTCGTGGTCTTCGAGAGACTCTTTACGCACCAGTGCATCGCGCACCATGTGCGCGCCGAAGAAGCGGAATGGCTCTGGCGGGAGCAGTTTCATCTTCTGATTGACCAGGCCACAGTTGGCCCATTCGTCATTGGCGTGGGTGGCCAGCGACTTGATGATGCGGCTGGCGAAGACCGTGGTGGCCACGCCGTTGCCCGAGAAGCCGATGCCATAGCTGACGGTCTGGTGATGGTCGAGGTAGCCAAAGTTCGGCAGGCCTTTCATGGCCCGGTCGATCGGGCCGGTCCAGCTGCTGACCACGGGCACGTCAGCAAGCTGTGGATACAGGCGACGCAGTTCTGCGGCGACCCTGTCGGCGGCGGGCGATGGCTTCTCGTAAAGGTTTCCGATGCGACCGGCGTAGGCGAACTGGCCCAGTGGCTTGCCGAACACCACGCGGCCATCCGGGGTGTTGCGCCAGTAGTTGAGCACGGTGCGCGAGTCGGTCATGCACTCGCCGCCACTGAAGCCAATGGCATCGAGCTTGGCTTTGACCGGCGTGGTGGCCACCATGTCGCTGGACATGATGGCAATCATGCGACGCAGCTCGGGGAACTGTGCACCCCAGGCATTGAGCGCAAGGACCACATGATTGGCTTTCACTCGCCCCATGGCCGTGTGCACCACGGGATTCTTGCCGCGCTCAAGGTGGGTGAATGGCGATTTCTCGAAGATCTTCACCCCGAGTTTCAGGGCGACGCGGCGCAGGCCGCGCGCCAGCATGGCAGGCTGCACGGTGGCGGCATTAGGGTCGTAGATACCGCCCAGAACCAGCGGCGAGCCCACGCGACCGCGAATAGTCTCACGGTCCAGTTCCTGGAACGGATTAACATCGAGCTTCTGCAGGCCGTCGGTCAGCACCTTCCAGGAACCCATCTGCCGCTGGTTGGTGGCAGTCCACAACCAACCGTCTTTACGGTATTGGGCATCAATACCATGCTCCTGGCAGAAGCTGCCAATCTCGTCGATGGCCGATTCAGCCGCTTCACAGATGCGTCGGGCTTCGACGTCACCGCAGATGGTGCGTACCGACAGGTACTTGCCCCACCAGTTCGTGGCTACCCCACCGTTGCGCCCACTTGCGCCGGAGCCGCAGCGGTCGCGCTCGACGATAACGATGGATTTTTCCGGGTGCGCCTGTTTCAGGCGGATGGCCGACCACAGACCCAGGAAGCCGCCGCCGACAATGCAGACATCCGCTTGAATCGCATCCTGCAGAGCAGGGGCCAGATCGCTGTCCAGGTCGAGTGCCTGGGCATACCAGAATCCACGGTACATAGTGAGTGCCTTTGAGCATGTTGGTTTTTGTCCACATGATGCTCAGGAAATGGCTGGCGAGATATTACGCTCATGACAATTGATCGTACGCTTGCGCCTATTCGTACCGAGTGTCCTAAATGTCCCATTAGCTGAGATCGATATGATATGTAGGACCGTAGGGGTGCTTTAGAATTGAGCCGTCCCAACAAGCCGAGGTGATTCGCAGTGCTCCGGGAATCCGAAGAACAAAGCAATATTCCTGCCTCCATCAAGCCAGAGCTGAGGGTCGGCTTTGTCTTGATGAATCACTTTACCTTGGTCCCGGTTGCCGGGCTGGTGGACTCTTTACGCTTTGCGGCGGACAAGTCCTTTCGCAGTCAGCAGGTGTTTTGCCAGTGGGACTGGATGACACTGAATGACCAGCCCATCGTGGCCAGTTGCGGCATGCCGATCTTACCGACCAAGCCCCTGAACCTCTGGGCTCAGTATGACTACATCGTGATCGCCGGGGGGTTGCTCGGAGAGACGCGAAACCCGCCGGACTGGCTGCTGGACGCGCTACGCGATGTACATGCTGCCAATATTCCGATCATAGCGCTGTGCTCCGGTTCTTTCGTGCTGGGCAAGGCCGGGCTGCTTGATGGCCGGCGATGTGCGCTGCATTTCACCCTGAGAGAAGAGTTCAAGGAGCGCTTCCCGCTGTCCACTGCCGTGATCGACAAGAACTATGTCGATGATCGGGGAATCATCACCTGTCCTGGTGGTACTGCCATTGATCTGGCGGCCAGTCTGATACGCCGCCACTGCGGAGCCGTTCGAGCGCAGAAAGGTCTGGAATACCTGTTGGTCGAGGAGCGAAACGAGGAAGAGGCGACGGGAGCGGAAGGCGGCGTGTACCAAAACGACCGGGTGCAACGAGCCATCGCTTTCATGCGCGAGAATTTGGGGTCATCCCTTACCATCCAGGCGGTTGCAAGTGCTGTCGGTACGCATCCTCGGCAGTTGCATCGTGAGTTCGTAGCCAATACCCAGGAACCTCCCGCCAACTATTGGCGCAAGCTGCGTCTCGATCACGCCAGGCGCTTGCTGGTCAATACCAGCCAGAACATCACGACCATTGCGCTGGCTTGCGGTTTCTCGGACGCTTCCCATTTCATACTCTGGTTCCGCAAGCAGTACGGAGAAACGCCCTACAGCTTCCGCAAGCGTCGGCACGAGGTGGAGCGCTTTGAATGGGCCGCCGAACGTGTCGGGCTGGATCCGGAGTTGTAAGTTGCGCGTGAAAAAACGCCGCAGCCTGTGGCTGCGGCGGTTTCCGAGCGAAACGCCAGGGTTACGGCATCTCGCCAAACGCCTGAATTTCGATGAGGTACTCAGGCGCGGCCAGTTGCGCGCCCACGCACGCACGTACAGGCGGCTCGTCTGCAACCCAGGCGTCGTAGACTGCGTTCATGGCGGCGAAGTCGTCCATGTTGGCCAGCCAGATCTGTATGCGCCAGATGTTTTTCTTGCTCGCGCCAACTTCCGAAAGCCAACGCTCGAGCTGGGCGAGCACGCAGTGGGTCTGCTCGCTGATGCTGCCCTGGGGGGCTTCGGCGACGATGCCAGAGGTTTCGATGCGGCCATTGATCAGCACCATCTGGCTGGCGCGCGCGCCAGGCTTGATCCGTTCGATCATGGGTCCTCCTCAGAACAGCACGTAGGTTTTGCGCAGTGGCTCGCGAATGTCCCAGACGCCTTCGCAGTTCTCGGGGAACAGCACGGCGTCACCCGCGCGCAGTTCGACAGGCTCGCCACCGTCTGGGGTAAAGGTGCACCAGCCGCTGACGATGTGGCTGAATTCGCGATTCTTCAGATGGCGACGGAACACGCCGACGCTGCTCTCCCACACGCCGATGCTGGCCCCGACGGCTTCATCGGTTTGTGCCTGGCCGGTGGCAGCCACGGCGACGATGTCGCCGATTGGCAGTTTGGCTGGCGAGGTTTCACCCAGTGCCGATTCAGCAGCGTTTCGTACAACGGTAAGAACTTGGGTCATCAGGTACTCCTTGGTGTCTCGGTAGATCAGACTGGTTAGTAACTGCCTGCTTTGGCGGCAGTCAGTGAAGAAGCCTGTTGCAGGTCGAGCTTGCTCGTCTCGGGGGCCAGCCACCAGGAAATGAGCGCGCCAAACAACGAAATGGCAGCCGCTGCGAACATGGTGTTGGCAATGCCCAGCGACGTGAGCGAAACAGGCACAAGGTAGGTTCCGACCGCGGCGCCAATTCGCGAGAGCGACGTCGCAAGCCCCACGGCAGAGGCGCGGATCTCGGTAGGGAAGAGTTCATTGGGGTATACATATTCCAGTACCTGAGCGCCGCCGATCATGACCGCATACCCGCCAAACAGGATCAGTACGAGGGTAGGAGAGGCGTCCGGGAACATGCCCAGCAGCAGCAAGGACAAGCCTGACCACAGGAAGCTGTGGATGAGCATCTTGCGCCGGCCCATGCGGTTGATCAGCTTGGTCGCCAGGAGGCAGCCCAAGGTAAACAGGAACGTAATGGCGATGGAGCCGTAGCTGGCCCAGTCACCGGTCAGTTTCAATGCTTGCAGGACTTTGGGGGCAAACGCATAGATGGCGAACAGTGGGACAATGGCGCAAGTCCAGAACAGCGTGATGAATGCCATGCGCTTGCCATAGCCGGAGTGGAACAGCGACCACACGGAAGTTGGCTTTTCGCTTACCGCTTCTGGCAAATCACTGATGGAATACGAGGGCCCGTATACCTTCTTGATCACCGCATCTGCTTCAGCCACGCGCCCTTTGTTCAGCAGCCAGCGTGGCGACTCCGGGGTGCCGGACCGGGCGATCAGGAACAGTGCGCCAGGTACTACCGCACTGGCCAAGACCCAGCGCCAGCCGTCATCACCCATGGCGCGGAGCAAGAGCTCACCCACCAGGTAGGCGACTGCGGCGCCTGCGAACCACATGAGCACCATTGCAGCCAGCAAGGGGCCACGATGCTTGCGGGGCAAGAACTCGGCCAGCAGGGATGTGGCGATCGGATAGTCAGCGCCGACAGCGATACCGATCAACAAGCGCCAGGCAAACAGGGCCCAGGCTGACTCCACCCAGAACTGCGCGACCGAAAAGCCTACGATGGCGATCAAATCAACCAGGTACAGGATTTTTCGGCCGTACTTGTCAGTGAACCACCCGCCTAAAAAACCACCTAGAAAGACCCCAATCAAGGCGGACGCTGCAATCAGGCCTTCCCAAAAAGCAGTAAGGGAGAGGGCGCCTGAAATCTGCACCATGGCAACGCCGATAATGCTTAATACATAGCCGTCAAGAAACGGCCCCCCCGATGAATAGACCGCCAGTTTGCGGTGAAATGCATTGAGTGGAGCATCCTCGACGGAGCGTTTTGAAACTGACATTTACGACCTCTTGTTTTTATTGCGCGCACAGTCCCCGGCCCGATGGCGAGTCGACTATGCGGGTTATAACTAGCGGGGGAGGCGCCTTGCCCAATTGGTGACTTGCGCACTTTGGCATCCTGCCGTGCGCCACTATGGCATCGATTGTTAACAGGCCATATAACGCACAGGACAAGTCATAACAGTAAACGGGCTTTTCGATGCTTTACTGCGGTGGTCGAGTTCGGGTAAGAAGTGCGTCCAATACAACTTCACAGGCCGCTCCCCAGTTGGCGCTTACCGGTTGGTGCATCAACACGGACAGCCCTTCGGCAGAGAACGTCCCTGGCGTGGCAATTGCCCAGCCCAGTGACTGGAGACTCTTGTCGGGGTTGGATTCCGCAGAGCCTACACAATCCTTGATATTGCCAAGCACCAGGGCGCGTGCCTGGTCAGCGGGCAATCCTTTTTCACTCAACCATTGCTCAAGATCGTGCAGCAAGAAGTAAAACCAGCTGTTCATGCACGCTGCGACGGTTGCAAGCTCGAACGAATCTTCGTCTTGCAAAGTCACCAGCTGGCCCAACGTTTCGAGCAGATTCGCCGTCGCCGCATCAGGCGGGCAGATGACCACCGTCGAGTGGTTGAGCTTGGCTGCGCATGAGAGCATTGCCCGTACGCAGTCGGCTTGCGGGAACGCGGTGCGCAGCTGCTTCAGGCTTATGCCTGCCGCAAGCGAAATCAGCTTTTGGCCGGGCTTCAGGTGAACTTCATTTGCCACGCTTGCGATATGCTCTGGCTGGACGCCGAGCAGCACGATTTCGCTGCAATCAACGACCGCCTGATTATCTTGCAGAACCTGGCATGCGCATTCTGCAGCCAGAGTCTGGGCGCGTTCCGTGTTTCGCGGAGACACCATGATCACGCCGGTAAACCCGCTTCTGCGCAATCCGCGGACGATGCTTTCAGTCAGTTCACCTACACCGATAATGCCCAGGCTCTGCATGTCGTCCCCCTAGCTTTCCATTCCCGCGCGGTGCTGACCCCAGCGCAGATTCAAGTTGACGCCAACGCTCAGAAACGGTTCGGGAGGGTTGCGATTCGGCCCTTCGGCACTCAACAGGAAATCAATCAGCTCATCGCGTTCGCCGGCGAGCCAGTTGGCCAGCAAGGTGCCGGTCACGGTACCCCGGGTGATGCCCAGGCCGTTGCAACACAGCGCCCCATGTACATTGCGCGCGAGTGAGCCGAAGTGCGACATGTGGTTGCGCGACAAGCACATGGAACCGCCCCAGGTGTACTCGAACGGCAAGCCTGACAGCATCGGGAAGCGTCGTTCGAACGAGTCTCTGTGCTGGCGCCCGGCACGATCCAGATAACGCTGGTGGGCACGACCATCGGCATTGAAGCTGAAACTGTTGCGCACAAGCAGGCGTTGATCGGGAGTACGACGTAATGTGCTACCGAACGGATCTGCGGGAATCACGCCCCAGGTTTCCTTGCCGCCGAGTCGCTGCTGTTCCTCTGCCGTCAGGGGGCGAGTCATGCTCGCGTAGGTGAAGATAGGCAACAGGCGGCCCGGCAGGAAGCCGAAGTGCGAGGCAAAGGCGTTATTGGTGAGCAGCAACTGGTCGGCGATGATCTCGCCGGCGTCGTGCCTCAGCGTGACGCGGTCGCCCTGTTCGATAGAGGTGATGACCGTGCCCTCGTAGAGGGTAACGTTGGCCGGCAGCGTCTCTGCGAGCCCTTTGGCCAGTGCCGCTGGCTGTAGCAGTTTGGTGCCGGGGGTATACAACGCCTTTTTGTAGAACGATGTACCCAGATGATCGGGAAGATCTTGTGCGTCGATCATTTCATAGGGTTGGTCAAGCTTTTCGAGGCCACTGCGATATGCCTCCAACACCGCAAGCCCCTTGGCTTCAACGGCAGCTTGATACTTGCCATCCGGTCTTATCTGGCAGTCGATGCCGTGCGCTTTGATCAACTGCTCAAGGATGCCCTGCGCCCGCAGATTAAGCTTCAGATTCATCCGGGCAGTCGGCAGCGGGCCAATATAGTCCGCAGCACCAATGTCATGAGGCAGGTCGATGGCGAAGCCGGAGTTGCGCCCGGACGCGCCAAAGCCCACGACTTGGGCCTCGATCAGAATGATTTCGTCGGCGGGATAATGGAAAGCGAGCTGGCGTGCCGCTGCGAGGCCGGTGAAGCCTGCGCCCAATACAACCCAGCGTGCCGAGCTGCGGCCCTTGTGACTAGGTTTTGGAGTGCGGGCCGGGCTCAGGTGGAACCAGCCACAGCCATTGTCATCCGCAGGGGTGGAAGTGCTTCTGTACATGCGAATCTACTTTTAGATGTTGTTTGAGTCACTATCGCACCCATCGCCGCGTGAAAATATAACGGCCGGGACGACTCATGGAAGGTTCTGGCTGCGCCTGTTTTGCAACCGACTCCAAGCTGAAAACCGCACGCCGCAGATCCAATCGAATCCGCGGCGTGCGCTTTTATTCCCATAACAGCCGATGGTCATTTCGTCGATCAATCGGCCGGTATGGTTGTTGCCGAAGGTGCCCTGGTGCCGGAAGTCTCGACTACCGCGGGGGCGTCAATAACATCCTTGTTCGATAGAAGGCTGCGGCATAGCGTGTAGGCGGTAAGCAGCATGTACACAGCGATCGGCAGGCCGACCACGATACTGGCCATTTGAATGGCCAGAAGCCCGCCCGCGATGATCAGGCTCCCCGCGATTGCCCCTTCCAGTACGCACCACAGGATGCGTATCCACTTTGGCGGGTGCAGCGACCCGGACGAGTTGAGCGTCGTTATCACCTGCGTCCCGGCATCGGCTGCCGTAACGAAGTGCACGGCTAGTAGCAGGCATACAATCAGGCTCAGGATGCCGCCCACGGTAGGACCGTCCAGTCTTCCCAGGAAGGTGAACATGGCAGTAGTGGTTTCGCGTCGGGTTTCTTCAAGGATCGGGCCGCCTTTGAACGCAGCGGCTGCGGACTGCTCCGCTACTGGCAGGTTGGCGTAGGCATGGCGCGCCTGTTGTTCGTCTTTCAGGGCGGTGCCCCCGAATACCGACATCCAGATCAGCGTGACCATGGTAGGTACCAGTAGCGCGCCGAAAACCAGTTCTCTGACGGTCCGGCCTCGCGAAATCTTGGCGATGAACAGTCCCACGAAGGGGCCCCAGGTCATCCACCATGGCCAGTAGAACGCGGTCCAGGTCTTCTGCCATTCGCCACCCGCCTGAGCGTCGGTCCAGAAACTCATGCCCACGATGTTCTGCAGATAATCCCCGGTGGTTTCGAACAACAGGTTCATGATGAAATTGGTTGGCCCCAGCGCCAGCACCACGGCCACCAGCCCCAGAGAGATCCACATGTTCAGTGTGCAGAGGCGTTTCATCCCCTTGGACACACCGGCAAGAAGCGATATGGATGCAATGATCGTCACCACAACGATGATCGACAGCTTGAAGCTCAGGCTGACGGGGAACCCGAAGACGTGGTGCAGCCCCATGTTGATCTGCTCGACACCGAGGCCGAGTGCCTGGGAAACGCCGAAAGCTGTGACGACCGCGCCGACGATATCGACCGTGTGACCAATCGGGCCGTAGATCCGGTTTCCGATCAGCGGATAGAGAATCGAGCGCAGCGCCAGAGGCAGGCCTTCGCGATAGGCAAAATAGGCCAGGCCCAGACCGATGATGGTGAAGATCGACCACGGGTGCAGGCCCCAGTGCAGCATTGTGATGCGCATTGCCATGCTGGCGGACTCGTCCGTGAAGCCTGGCGTGAACGGGTTGCTGGCGTAATGCAGCACAGGTTCGGCGACCGACCAGAAGATCAGGCCCACGCCCATGCCGGCGCTGAACAACATGGAGATCCATGCCGCGAAGCTATATTCGGGTTTTTCGTCAGGCCGCCCGAGGCGCAGGGTGCCGTATCGGCTCATGGCCAACACCGCTAGCACCAGCAAGACGCCGCTGACCAGGAAGATATAGAACCATTTGAAGTTGTCGAGAATGGCGTCCGAGGCGAGTTTGAAAACGCCTGTGGCTGATTCTCCATAGATGCCGCAGAAAATGACGAAGGCCATGACCAGGGCAAGTGACCAAACGGTCACGGTGGGGTTCAGACCTTTTAAAAGGCCTTGCTTTGCACGCATCGGCTATATCCTTTTTATTCTTGAAAGCTGTAAATCAGCTCGGCATATTGCTGATCGAAACGTAACGAAAAAAGCCGGTGCGCAGCGCTAGCCGCGAACCAGCCAAAACCAGGTATTCACCTGGAAGGGTGATGCTCAGGGTCTCCGGAGAGGGCGCCGCTGCATGGGAGTAGGGCATCCGCTCGGAGTCAGAGGTCGACAACCAGGTTGGAGGTCGGCCGGCTGCAGCAGAGCAAGCGCAGGCCCCTATCAATCTCGCGTTGGCGGATGCCACCGTTGTGGTGCATTTCCACGGTGCCTTCCAAGACGGCGGTCTTGCATGTGCCGCATACGCCCTGACTGCAAGACGACGGAACCACTGCACCCGCTTTTTTCGCAGCAGCGAGTACGGTCTGGTCGGCGGTCATGGTGAATTCCTTGCCTGACCGTGCCAGGCGCACCGTAAAGGTGTCCGTCCCAGGCGCTGCTTCGACCGATGCAGGTACTTCAACTTCAACCACGACTTCGGCGTTGATATCGAAGCTTTCTTGATGGTAGTGGCTCATGTCGAAGCCGCCGGTCTGCAGCAGGGCCTTGACCGCGTCCATGTAGCCTTTCGGGCCGCAGGTGAAGACTTCCCGCTCGAGGAAGTCCGGGACCAGCTGTTGAAGCTGCTCGACAGACAACCGGCCCGTTGGTCCCTGCCAGTCCGGTTCGTCCCCGTTGCTCTCGCAGAAGAAGAAGGTCTTCAGGCGCGGCATGGAGCGTTCGAGGCGCGACAACTCATCGCGGAAAATGATGTCTTTCGGGGTGCGGGCGCTGTGCACGAACACGATGTCCAGGTCGGCGTGCAGATCCGCAGCGGCGCGAGTCATGGCCATCACTGGCGTTACCCCCGAGCCCGCCGAGAGGTAGAGCAACTTTCTGGCCGGTGCGGCTATGGGCGTGAAGATGCCGGCAGGGCCGGAAGCCACGAGCGCATCACCGGCACGCAGGTTGTCGTGTAGCCAGTTGGAGACGATGCCGCCCGGTACCCTCTTCACCGTAATGCTGAAGGTGAATGGGCGCGTCGGCGTCGACGACAGGGTATAGCACCGCGAGATGCTTTCGCCGTTCACGACCGGCGACACGGTGAGGAACTGCCCTGGTTCGTATGCCAGCGCGTGATAATCAGGGCAATGGAACACGTATGTCTTGACATCGTGCGTTTCGTCCACGACGGTCAGACATTCGATTCGCTTGGTTTCGCCGCTCGCCCACTGCACGCCAAAGGTCGCCCAGTGGTCGGTGTCGGCGAAGCGCTGATCAGCCCGCAGGCTGGCAATATTCTCGATCATGCCCATCACCCTTAAACCCCGTGAGCCGCGAGGCGAGTGGAGTACCAGCGTGCAAACTGGTCAACATACGGCTCGGTGAATTGAGAGTAGGGCCCAGGTACGAATGCTGGATCCTGAGTGCCGCTGTGCGTGATCGCGACCAGGTTTGCGTCCTGCTGGGTGGTAGCGACCCACACTTCGGTCAGGCGCTGCAGATCGTAGTCGACGCCTTCCACCGCATCCTGGTGAACCAGCCACTTGGTACGGACCAGGGTCTTGTCCGGCGACAGTGGGAAGATCCAGCTGATCATGGCGTGGTCGCTCATCACATGCGTCCACCCGTTGTTGCCCCACATGTGGGTATCGCCCAGATCTTTGCGGGTGAGGTTGCCGAGCAGCTTGGTGCACGCCACCTTGGTGTCGAGAGTTTGCGATTCGCCGGAACCCGCGATGATCATGCGCTGAGTGCGGAATTGCGTAGGGGCATCGTCTGCCAGATGTTCTACCGTAGCATAGAGCAGGCCGTCGCTTTCCCAGTCGGCTTCGATGCCTGCTTTACGAATCTGGTAGGCATCGTAGGAAGCCCGCTGCTCTTCGGTCATTTCCTCCAGGCTCACACCCAGGTCTTCCGACTGGTAGGAGACGATCAACTCAGGGTGAGTGCCTTCACAGTGATAGCATTCCCGGTTGTTCTCCATGACCAGTTTCCAGTTCCCGCTCTCGACATAATCGAGCTCGTAGGCAATCTTGGTCTTGGTCAGGTCAAACGGTTCGAAGCGTGGGCGCATGGTGTCCGCCTGGACCTTGATGTCCTCTGGCGGCGTATCGCTCAGGCAAACGAATACGTGGGTGCCGATCACTTCGCAGTTGACGGGGATCAGGCTGCGGCATGAAGGATCGAAATCGCTGCCCATGTGCTTGGCGTGCTTGAGGCTGCCGTCCAGGTCATAGGTCCACTGGTGGTAAGGGCAGACCAGCATGCCGACAGTCGACTTGCCGGCTTCTTTAAGGCGTGCGCCGCGGTGGCGGCAAACATTGCGGAACGCACGGACCTGCTCGTCGTCGTCACGCACGACGATAATCGACGCTTTGCCGATATCGACCGTGTAAACATCGCCAGGCTCAGCAACGTCGGCGGTAACGGCAACCAGAATCCAGTGCTTGTGGAAAAATACTTCAAGATCCTTTTCGAATACGTCTTGGCGACTATAGAGTTCGCCAGGCATACCGAAACCAGGCTTGCGCGAGTCCAGCAACTCACGATGCGTTTTGATAGGGGAAGTGCTCATTGTAATCCTCACGGGCTCTTATTTTTTAGTTCGCCATGAACGCCAGTGAATTATTTGAGCCCCGCCATATCTCGTCAACGCATCAATTCTTACGCTTGCATAACCCTAAGTTATTCAGTGACGATTTTCTTGGTGGGTGGCACCGCTTTACTCTGCAGCCACTGCACCACGGCGGTCACGTTCGCTGTTACGGGACGACCTTTTGGAACGATGAGGTAATACGACTTCTTGGGCCTGACGACGAAAGGTTCAAGTTTGACCAGTTCACCGCTGTCAATCAGGTGATCGACCATTCTTCCCCACCCCAGTGCAATGCCGTAACCGTTGACTGCAGCTTGAATGGCATCAGTGTAAAGGCTGCAACGCAGGTTGATGGTCAGCTTCGAGTAGCTGGCGCCTAGCTCCTTGAACCAAGCCGGCCAAGTGATCCAGCCTTCCGATGTGGCTTCGGCATCCAACAGCCCAGCGGTGGTCAAATCTTCAAGGGTTGATGGCATGTGGTTGCGAGCCAGCCAGGCCGGAGAGCACACCGGAAAAACTTCTTCTTCGAACAAAAGAATGGCTTCACCGTCATCCCAATGACCGCTGCCGAAACGGATGTCCATGTCGAAATCCGGCGCCTTGAGGTCCCCCAGAAACATCTGGGTCGACAGCCTGAGCCTGACGTGGGGCAGGGCGTCGATCAGCGTATTCAGGCGCGGCATTATCCGGAACTGGGACACGGGGGCGGTGGAGGACAGGACGATTTCCTCCTTTTCATTACCTTCGAGGATCTGGTCGAACCCGCTGGCAATTTTCTGCAACGCCTCCGAAATGATGGCGAACAGCGTCTGTCCGGCTTCGGTCAGGTAGATGTTGCGGTGCGTGCGCTGAAACAACTGGGTACCGACATTTTCTTCCAGAAGTTTGATTTGCTTGCTGACAGCGGCTTGTGAAACTCCCAGCTCCGTTCCGGCGAGTGTGAAGCTGTTAAGACGCGCGACAGCCTCGAACTGTAGCAAGGCAGTCATGGAAGGGATGATGCGCCGATAGCCTTTTTGATTGTTATTCGTCTCGTGGTTTTTCATACAGGTTCCGAGCGAGGTGCAGAAAAGGAGCTTGGTCAGGACGTAAGGCTAAACAAGGCATAGCTTAGTGACACAGCACACCCGAACACGTCTAGGCTTAGTGCTGTGCGCGGGACAGATTAAGGCGCCATACAGCGCGTCGCTACAAAAATTTCCACCTTGGCGTCGGGTTATGTCTGGGTGAGCTGAAGTTATGCATAGCGCTTTGCTCGCATGTTCTATCGCGTCTGCCTGGAAATTACATTTTTTGACTGAGGCATACAATTAGGCCCGCGCCGTCTGGCCTAAAGTGTGGTTAAGTCGAGATGAAAATGGATTGCAAGCTAAGTAATTTTTTTAGAAAAGTCCTGTGCATCACTGCCCATGCTCAACGAGCAGGGCGCCTCGTCTTATTTATCGCTCGCACCTGCAGAGCGACCTGCCAGTTGTGTGGCGTCTCGTGTAGCGAGTCGGCGAATTGGTCACAAATATAATAAAGAGGGTCGTATGAGTGAAGGCAACGAAATCCTTTCGGTAAAGAATATTTTCAAGATATTCGGGCCGCGTCCTGAATTGGCCATGGATATGCTGAGAAAGGGCGCGCACAAAGATGAGATTTTCAAAAGCACAGGGCATGTGGTGGGTGTGTTTGACGCCAGTTTTTCCGTCAAGCGCGGTGAGATTTTCGTCATCATGGGTTTGTCCGGATCAGGCAAGTCGACCATGGTGCGGCTGTTCAATCGTCTGATTGAGCCTACCGCCGGCAGCATCCACCTCAACGGCAAGGAAATTACCGGGCTCTCCGACAAAGCCCTGCTCGATGTTCGGCGCAAGGAAATGGGCATGGTGTTCCAGTCCTTTGCGCTGATGCCGCACATGAGCGTGCTAGAAAACACCGCCTTCGGCCTGGAGATTGCCGGCGTGCCGGAAGGCGAACGCCACAGCCGCGCCCGGGAAGCCTTGGGCCAGGTTGGCCTGGCCGGCCACGAGCACAGTTACCCGCACCAGCTGTCCGGCGGCATGCAGCAGCGCGTGGGCCTGGCCCGGGCGTTGGCCAACGATCCGGCGATCCTGTTGATGGACGAAGCGTTCTCGGCCCTCGACCCGCTGATCCGCAGCGAGATGCAGGGCGAGCTGATCCGCCTGCAGGCCGAGCAGCAGCGCACCATCATCTTCATTTCCCACGACATCGAAGAAGCCATCCGCATTGGTCATCGTATCGCCATCATGGAAGGCGGTCGCGTGGTGCAGATCGGCACCCCGCAAGAGCTGATCAACCAGCCGGCCAACGACTACGTGCGCACCTTCTTCAAGAGCTTCGACAGCTCACGGGTGCTCAAGGCCGGCGATGTCGCCAAGTTCGACCCAGCCGTGGTGTGCAAGGTCAACGGCAGGGCACCGAGCTTCCAGGCCGGTGTGCCATTTGGCTATCTGATCGACGACCGCGGGCAGTTGTTGGGCGTGGTCGACACCGATGCGGACGGCGTCACCGCCAGTGATCGCTATAGCCTGCACGAGCAGCGTCCGGTGTACACCGACACGCCGCTGCACGAAGTGCTGGGCATTGCGGCCGACCTGCCATACCCGGTGCCGGTACTCGACCGCCAGGGCGCCTTCAAGGGCACGCTGTCGAAGAACGAGCTGCTGCAGACCCTGAGCCGCAACTAAAACAACAAAGAGGTAAGCCCTCATGTCCGAATTCAGCCTTCTCGACCCGTTCCAGGCGGCCACCATCCCACTGGGTGACTGGGTCACCGCGACACTCAACTTCCTGGTGCACAACTTCCGCGAGGTGTTCCGCGCCATCCGCTGGCCGATCGACCAGGTGCTCAATGGCATCGAGTTCACCCTGCAGAGCATCCCGCCCACCATCGGCATCATCCTCTCGTCGTTGCTGGGCTGGCAGCTGGCCGGTAAGCGCATGGCGCTACTGTGCTTCATTACCCTGACCTTGCTCGGCCTGATCGGCGTGTGGTCGGAGTCGATGACCACCCTGGCGCTGGTACTGACCTCGGTGTTTTTCTGCGCGGTTATTGGTATTCCGCTGGGCATCGTCTGCGCCCGCAGCAACCGCCTGGAAAGCATTATCCGGCCGCTGCTCGACGCCATGCAGACCCTGCCAGCGTTCGTCTATCTGGTACCGGTGGTGATGCTGTTCGGCATCGGCAACGTGCCCGGCGTGCTGGTGACCATCGTCTTCGCCCTGCCGCCGCTGGTGCGCCTGACCAACCTGGGCATCCGGCAGGTGCCGGAAGACAAGATCGAGGCTGCCCGCGCCTTTGGCTGCACGCCACGGCAAATGCTGACCCGCGTGCAACTGCCGCTGGCCACCTCCACCATCATGGCCGGCCTGAACCAGACCCTGATGCTGTCGCTGTCGATGGTTGTGATCGCCTCGATGATATCGGTCGGTGGCCTGGGCCAGATGGTGTTGCGAGGCATCGGTCGCCTGGACATGGGCCTGGCCACGGTCGGTGGGGTCGGGCTGGTTCTGTTGGCGATTTTCCTCGACCGCCTGACTCAGGCCATGGGCGCCCGCACCAGTGCTGACCCGAGCCGGCGTTGGTACTACACCGGCCCTACTGGCCTTGTAATTCGCTTGTTCAACAAAAAACCGCCACGCGTTCGGCGTGAGACCGCCTGAGCTGCTCTGTTCTATCTGCCGCAGTCCATCCAACAATCCTAAAAAGGTACGCGACGATGTTAGAGTCCAAATTTGCCCGTCAGTTCTTTCACGGCATCTGCGCCGTGGCATTGAGTTTGTTCTGCCTGGGGGCCAACGCTTCAGCGGATAAACCAGGGGAGGGCGTGAAAATCACCCCAGCGTTTCCTACCGTCGATGAAGAACGTTTCCGCGGAGAAGTTGCCTTGGCGGGTTTGCGCGAGCTTGGCTACAAAGTCCAGCAGCCCAAGGAGACTGAGTACGCCACCATGGTGCTGGCGGTCGGTTATGGTGATGCCGACTTTACCGTGAATGCCTGGGACAAATTGCACGCTGCGTTCTACGAGAAAGCCGGTGGCGACGCCAATATGATCAAGGTTGGCAACATCCTGCCAGGAATCTTGCAGGGTTACCTGATCGACAAGAAAACAGCCGATCAATACAACATCAAGTACATCACCGACCTGAAAAAACCTGAAATCGCGAAGCTCTTCGATGCGGATGGCGACGGTAAAGCGGATATGACCGGCTGCAATCCCGGTTGGGGTTGCGAGCTTGTCATCGCCCATCAGATGAAGGCCTATGATCTGGAGAAAACGGTTCATATCAATCAGGGCTCATACTTCGCGCTGATGGCGGACACGATCTCTCGCTTCAAGGAAGGTAAGCCGGTGTTCTACTACACCTGGGTTCCGCAATGGGTCGCGGGTGTGTTGGTAGAAGGGCGAGACGTCGTCTGGTTGCAGGTACCCAAAACCGACCTGCCGGGCGGCGATAACACGGTCAACACGGTCTACGAGGGTAAGAACCTCGGCTTTGCGCTGGACAAGGTGCAGGCGTTGGTCAATCGCGATTTCGCCGAGAAAAACCCTGCAGCAGTCAAGTTCCTTTCCGTGATGCAGATTCCGGCTGCTGACGAAAGCGCGCAGAACCTGAAAATGCAGCAGGGGGAGAAATCCATGGCCGATATTCAGCGTCACACCAAAGAATGGATTGCCGCCCATCAACAGGAATTTGATGGCTGGTTGCAAGCGGCCCGCGCCGCTGCTGCCCAGGCAAGCAACTGACCAAACCCTGCCTACACCGAACGGCACCAACCGCGTAGCCTGGGGCCAATGAGCCAGGTGGCTGCGCAACGGGTGCCAAGGTGGAATGACAAGAACATCAGGACAACCGTGAGCTATGGGAAGTACATCATTTTCCATTTCTGCCAATAGCCGACGTATCGATCCTACCCGGCATCGTCCGGACGGCTCTTCAGCAAACAACGACCGTACTGAAATCGGCCCAACGCCATTGGCTTTCGCTGAATGGGCAGCATTATCGCTGGCGGTGCCCCATCTCCCGACGATGCGCGAGTATCGTCTGGGACGCCTGGTCCAGCAGCTCCAAGCCCGTGACCTTGCCGGCATTCTGTTGTTCGACCCGCTTAACATTCGCTACGCCACTGATACGACGAACATGCAGCTGTGGACCACTCACAACCCGGCCAGGGCCTGCTTTGTTTCTGCCGGTGGGCATGTGGTGCTGTGGGATTTCCATGGTTGTGATCACCTCTCGACCCATTTACCCCTGGTCAGCGAGCTGCGTAGCGGCGCCTCGTTCTTCTACTTCGAAACGGGCGATCGCACGGACCAGCATGCCAAGCGTTTTGCTGGGCAAGTGGATGAACTCTTACGCACGCACGGGGGCGCCAATCGTAGGTTGGCTGTCGATCGCATCGAGGTTGCCGGCCTTCGAGCACTTGATGCTCTCGGCGTCGAGGTTTGCAGCGGCCAAGAGGTAACCGAGTACGCGCGGGTCATCAAAGGGCCCGATGAGATCAAGGCCATGCGCTGTGCTGTGGCCTCCTGCGAAGCATCCATTCGCGAGATGCGCGAAGAGATGCATGCGGGGGCGACGGAGAACGACGTCTGGGCGGAGCTTCACGCAGGTAATATCCGTCGTGGTGGCGAGTGGATCGAAACGCGCATCTTGAGTTCTGGGCCACGTACCAACCCTTGGTACCAAGAGTCGGGGCCTAGGGTCTTGAGTGACGGTGACCTGGTGTCCTTCGATACCGATCTGATCGGCGTCTATGGCATGTGTGTAGATATGTCGCGTAGCTGGATCTGTGGGGATTTACAGCCTACTGCAGAACAGAAGCGGCTTTATCAGATCGCTTTCGAGCACATCCATTACAACACCGAACTTGTCCGGCCAGGTGTTGGATTCACTGAGCTGACCAAGCTCGGTCATCGTCTGCCCGAATCATGCCGCGCCCAACGTTATGGCGTGATGTTCCACGGGGTCGGCCTGTGCGATGAGTATCCGTGCATCCGTTATCCCGAGGACGTCGAGTCGTACGGTTATGAAGGCGTACTTGAACCGGGCATGGCACTGTGCGTGGAGGCTTATATCGGTGAAGTGGGGGGGCGGGACGGCATCAAGCTTGAAAACCAGTTGTTGGTCACGGATGACGGCTGTGAGGTACTCACGCGGTATCCATTCGAAGATCGATTTTTGAAGTGAACGAGTTTTACCAAAAAGAGAGGTAGTAGATGAGTGCAAATAACAGAGGTGTGGTGTACCTGGGCGCAGGGAAGGTCGAGGTGCAGCACATTGACTACCCGAAAATGCAGGACCCACGCGGCAAGAAGATCGAACACGGCGTCATTCTGAAAGTGGTCTCGACCAACATTTGCGGCTCCGACCAGCACATGGTTCGCGGCCGCACCACTGCCCAGGTCGGCCTGGTGCTGGGGCACGAGATTACCGGCGAAATCGTCGAAAAGGGCAGCGATGTCGAGCGCATGCAGATCGGCGACCTGGTGTCGGTGCCGTTCAACGTAGCCTGTGGTCGTTGCCGCTCCTGCAAAGAAATGCACACCGGTGTCTGCCTCACCGTCAACCCGGATCGCCCGGGTGGCGCTTATGGCTACGTCGACATGGGCGACTGGACTGGCGGCCAGGCTGAGTATGTGCTGGTGCCGTACGCCGACTTCAACCTGCTCAAACTGCCTGATCGCGACAAGGCCATGGAAAAGATCCGTGACCTGACCTGCCTGTCCGACATTCTGCCGACCGGATACCACGGCGCTGTAACCGCAGGCGTCGGCCCAGGGAGCACCGTTTATGTCGCCGGCGCCGGGCCGGTCGGTCTGGCGGCTGCCGCGTCGGCCCGTCTGCTGGGGGCTGCTTGTGTGATCGTTGGCGACCTGAACCCGTTGCGTTTGGCGCATGCCAAGTCGCAAGGATTCGAAGTGGTCGATCTGACCAAGGACACCCCGCTTCATGAACAGATCGCCGATATTCTGGGCGAACCAGAGGTAGACTGCGCGATCGACGCGGTAGGTTTCGAAGCTCGCGGCCACGGCCACGAAGGCGCTAAACAGGAAGCGCCAGCAACCGTGCTCAACTCGCTCATGCAGGTTACCCGTGTAGCCGGCAAGATTGGTATTCCTGGCCTTTACGTGACAGAAGACCCGGGCGCGCACGATGCTGCTGCAAAAATGGGGGCGTTGAGCATCCGCTTCGGCTTGGGCTGGGCGAAATCGCACAGCTTCCACACTGGCCAGACCCCTACGATGAAGTACAACCGTCAGTTGATGCAGGCGATCATGTGGGACCGAATAAACATCGCCGAAGTAGTCGGTGTGCAGGTGATCAGCCTGGATCAAGCTCCGGAAGGATACGGTGAGTTCGATGCTGGTGTGCCCAAGAAATTTGTTATCGACCCACACAAGATGTTCAGCGCGGCTTGATCAGGCAGGTTAGCTAATCGCAGCGTGAACGCGCTGTGACAGGGGAGGCCGCAGCTTTTTTAGAGCTTGATGCCTGCAGCAAAGAAACGCCGTGGCCCTGGGCCGCGGCGTTTACATTTGTGCAATGCCGATCATGAGATTTGATGATGCGAATTTGGAATGCTGAAAGAATTACAGATTCCGGTAGACAGTATCAGGAATCTTGATGGAGTGGTCGCATATACTGTTTTTGTAATTTCTAAAGCGTAGACTCAGAAAAGCGTCGGATCACAACCGGCATTCAAAACAAGTACAAAAATGTCCTCTGGAGTCACGAATGAACACTCAAGTTTCTGTCGAAGACCTGCCGCTTAGCCGCTTCCATATTCGAACGGTTTTCAGTGGAACAGGTGGACAGTTCAGTGACGGGTTCGTATTAGGGATTATTGGTATCGCAGTCAGCATGGCAGCTGGCCCCCTCCAATTGAATGCGCTTTGGATGGGCTTGCTAGGGGCAGCCTCCCTTGCAGGTCTATTTATTGGTAGCCTGGTTGCAGGCCCATTGGCAGATAAATTTGGGCGACGAAAGATCTTCGCCTGGGATATGTTGCTGTTCGCTACCATCTCAGCCTCACAATTCTTCGTCACCTCTCCCGAACAATTGTTCGTATTGCGCTTGTTGCTTGGACTGGTGCTCGGCTTCGATTACGTAGTGAGCAAGTCTTTGGTAACCGAGTTCGCTCCACGGCGCTATCGCGGACGACTGCTGAGCGTGCTTGCTGCAGCATGGGCGGCAGGTTACGTCGCGGCATACCTTATCGGTTTCGTCCTGCGGGATCTTGGGCCAGACGACTGGCGCATCATGCTCGCGGTCAGCGGCATCCCTGCATTACTAATCCTGCCACTGCGAATGGGCGTGCCTGAATCTCCAATCTGGCTGATGGCTCGTGGTCGCAAAGAAGAAGCCCTGGCGATCATACGCGATAAATTCGGCCCCAACGTCTATCTGCCAGTCCCGAACGCGACTCCCAAGAAAACCGAAGGTGCCTGGGCCGAGCTGTTCAGCAAGCGGTGGCGGAAAAACACCATTGTCGGCTGCGTCTTTTACACCTGCCAGGTCATTCCGTTCTTTGCGCTGGGAACCTTCGCGCCGCGTGTTCTCGAGGCCCTCAACGTTCAGGATAAGTTCGTCGGTGGGCTGGTCTACAACGTGTTGCTGATGATCGGTGCATTGCTTGGCCTGATGATCATCGACCGGATTTCCCGCCGCGCATTCCTGGTTGGCACCTTCTACCTGAGTGCAATAGGTCTTGCCGTCTTAGCCTTTGCCGGGTTCGGTCCGCTTGGCACCATTATCGCCTTCGGCTTCTTCGCCTGTGTATTGGCTGCAGCCGTCAACCTGGAATTCGTTTACCCGCCAGAACTGTTCCCCACCCATCTGCGCGCTTCGGGTATCGGCATGGCCGTAGCGGCGAGCCGATTCGGTTCTGCTTTTGCTACCTTCCTGTTGCCTATCGCCGTACAGGACCTCGGTATCCACGTCGCATTGGGTGTGTGTCGCTGTCTTGTTGATCGGTGGTGTGGTGTGCCATTTGTTTGCGCCCGAGACCAGCAAAGAGCAGTTGTCTGCCGTCACGACCGATAACCATGGGGCGTTGCCGCCTGAGGCCTGTGCAGTGCCTCCGGCCGGGCGCAAGATCGGCTGACACCTGCTTGACCGACTCACGATCATGAAAGAGTAGAGCCTATGCCGACCGACAAGCTTATCGACATGTACGCCGTGCAGGTTTTCATTGCGGTTGCAGAGACGGGCAGCATGTCGGGCGCGGCGGTGCGTCTCGGGATCTCCCAGTCTGGTGTTTCGCAAATGGTCAGGCAGCTGGAAGAGGAGCTGGGCGTCATTTTGATCAACCGCTCGACGCGGCCGATGACGCTTACCCCCTTGGCATGGCGCTGAAGAATAGAGGGTCCTTGCTTAGCGAGGAGCTCTCTCACCTCAAGGCACAGGTGCTGAATGCCGGCCGCGGTGTGAAACCGGACCTTCGGATCGGTTTGGTGGATTCCTTCGCCGCCACCTGCGGTTCGGTTTTCACCAAGCAGCTGTTGGGCAAGGTGTCTCAACTGTCGATTCGAACCGGCTTGAGCCCTCAGCAGGGCGAATCGCTACTGCGCAGGGATCTGGATCTTATCGTGACCAGTGACCCGCTCATGGATGCGAACGTGGAGCGGTATCGAATCCTGTCGGAGCGATACTTCGTGATCACGCCTAAAGACAACCGGCCGACGATGTCCACCATGGAAGAGCTCCGGACACTGGCCAATGTTCTACCCGTAGTGCGTTTTAACAGAGCCTCTCAGGTGGGTCTTCAGACTGAGCGGCATTTGCGTGGCCTGGATATCCGCGTGCCCAATCGCCTAGAACTCGACAATGCCGATGCGCTGACCTCGATGGTCGCTGAAGGCATAGGTTGGGCGGTGACCAGCCCGATATGTTTCTTGCAGGCCGCCCATTGGGTGAACGATGTTGCAGTTCATCTCACACCCGACCTGGGACTGCAGCGTTCGCTGTACCTCGTAGCCCGCCGCGATGAATACAGCTCATTTTTTGCCGATGCATGTGAAATTGCTCATGACGTTGTGCTCAACACCTTTTTGCCCCGCCTAACCGCACTGGGGTGTGGTGTTGAAACACTGATAAATATTGCCGAGGTTAAATAGCCGTGAACACCTTTGATAGCGTGAAAGAACGTCTGGAACGTGACTATGTGGGTGAAGTCCAGATTCCTGCGGACAAGCTGTATGGCGTTAATTCGCTGCGTGGCTACGAGAACTTGACCGTTTCGCCACTTACGGTTGCCCACTACCCGGATTTCCGCAACGCGTTTGCCCAGGTCAAATGGGCAGCTGCCCTGGCCAACCTGGACTGCGGCGTGTTGACCAACGCTCAATGTGATGCGATCGCCCAGGCGTGCCAGGATGTGATTGCAGGCAATTGTGACAGCTCTCTGATCGTTGACTTGCTGAAGGCTCAGGCGGCACGTCCACCAACATGAACTTCAACGAAGTCATCGCCAACCGCGCCCAGCAGTTGCTTGGACATGAAGCGGGCTCTTACGAAGTCGTGCATCCCAACGATCATGTGAACTGCTCGCAGTCCACCAATGACGTGTACCCGGCTGCCTTGAAGATCGCCACCCACGCCATGCTGGGCGGGCTGATCGCGGAAGTCGGGCTGCTCGCCGCCGAGTTCGATCGCAAGGCACTGCAGTTTGCTGACATCCTGCACCTGGGCCGCACATGCCTGCAGGACGCGCAGCCGATGCGCCTGGGTCAACTGTTTTCCGGTTACGCTTCGCTGACCCACCGCCTGGCCGACGAACTGGCCGGGGTTCGGAGCAAACTGCACACGCTGCCTCTCGGCGGTACCGCGATCGGTACGGGCTTCGGCGCGCCGGCCGCTTATCGAGCTTCGGTGTATCAGCATTTGGCCGCCATCACCGGCGTGGCCTACAAGGCGCCATCGAATTCCTTTGATGCCATGCAGAATATGGATGTCTTCTCGCGGGTATCGGGTGAGTTGCGTACCTGTTCCGCTTCCATTGCTAAAATCGCGGCCGATCTCACCGTGCTCTCCTCGGGGCCGGTTGCCGGGTTGGGGGAAGTCAAGTTGCCCGAAGCCCAGGCCGGCTCGTCGATCATGCCTGGCAAGGTCAATCCGGTGTTGCCGATGTCCATGATCCAACTGAGCTTCGCTGTGATCGGCAATGATACCGCCGTCGCCCAAGCGGTTCAGTACGGTGAGCTCGAGATCAACCACTTCGAGCCGGTCGTGTCTTCTCGGGTCTTTGACAGCATTACACTGCTGGCCAAAGGCATCCGGCAATTCCGTGAAAAGTGCATTGCCGGCTTGACTGCGGATGCGGAGCGAAACAAAGCGCACCTCACCCAGTCCATGGCTGTCGCCACTGCCTTGGTGCCCAAGCTTGGCTATGCGAAGGTGAGTAAACTGGCCCGCCAATCGGTGAGCGAAGGGCGGTCGTTGCTCGCCATCATGGAAGAGACCGGCGTGATGAGCGAAGCGGAAGCGATGGCGGCCATTGAAAAAGCGTCGCGCCCCGTCTTCGACGTCTGACGGCAAGGCAACCTGCAAGATACGCGCTCTGTGTCTTGCAGGTCTTGATGAGAGTGAATGTGGTGAACGCAACTCAATTGCTGGCAGAAATGAAGTGCATGAAATTGGCGTTTGCAGTCCAGACCCATGCTGCCGTCCTGACCATGGCCGAATCAGGCGAACTGGAACTGACGCTTGAAGGTGAGCGCTGCAAGAATCTGCTGTTGCGCGATAAAACCGGGCAGCTTTTTCTGGTCATGACCCTTGCTGACAAGGCCATAGATCTCAAGACGCTTCGGGCGTCACTCGGCTCTGCTCGGCTTTCCATGGCGAGCCACGATCAGATGTTCGAGACGCTCGGCGTCAAGACCGGTGCGTTGAGCCCGCTGACATTGATCAACGACACCCAGCGCGCAGTCAAGCTGGTTATCGACAGCGAGCTCCAGCTAAGCCCCGGGCTTTTGCTGCATCCGCTCGATAACTCCATGAGTGTCCAGCTTTGCAGCCAGGTGCTGGGCAATTTTTTGTCGCTACTGGGGTATGCGCCCGCTTGGACGCCGCTGTAGGCATAGCCCCGTCAATGCAAGAAGCGAAGCCATGGGTTGGCTTCGCTTTTTTGTGCCTACAGATATGAGCTGGGTGCTTCGGCTACAAGCGTCATGACTAGCGCTCAAGCCCAATCTCGCTGGCTAGCCCTGCCTTGCACGCCAAAAGTGCATCAGTGTACCGGTTCGGCTCTCGCTCAAAGCGGAACGTCGGGATCGGCATCGAGATGGCGAAGCAGCCAAGCACCGTATCCAGAGCGACTGCAGTGGTGGTGATGCCTTCCATCAATTCGCCATGATCACAGGAAAAGCCCAGCTGGCGGATTCCATTCAGCTGTTGAAATATCTGGTCATCGAGCGGGTAACTTGCCGCATCTGCACTGACCATCATGCTCCGGATCTTCTCGTCATCTTCCAGTGCCAATAGCGCACGTCCCGCTGATGTTCCATGCAGTGGCAAATCGAGCAGCCCCAGTCTGGGCATAACCTGCAGTTCACGATCAGCCACCACGCGATGTTCCACCAGCAGCCGAAGCCTGTCCGCACGAGACAGCACAGCGGTCTCCTGGACGCTGCCGCTGAGCTTTTGAAGCCACGGCTGGACAATCGTGATGCGGTCGGCATGCGCGTGGGTTACGAGCCGCAGCAGACCAACACCCAGGCGGATACCGCCTGCGCCCTCGCTTCGGATCATGCCTTCCTCTTCCAGCGCGCCCACAATCCGCTGCACCGTGGAACGCGGGAAACCAACCTGCTGGGCGATTTCTCCAAGACTCACCCCGTCAGGCCTTTTGCCTAGCAAATTCAATATCTTGGCTGCACGCGCAATCACTTGGATACCGCCGCCACGTTCGTCGCTGGTGCCTGCCTGATTCGACGGTTCCATGCTCACCTCCAAATTTCCGGTCACTGTACCACATTGCGATACGAATATATTCGCGGTACAGTGACCGCATTGCGATACAGGCCATGAGGTGGGCTGTGCTCCGGGAGTTTTCATTTGCAGGACTGTTGGTAAGCCCGATGGTGGTATGTGTGTTTATCGCGGCGCTGCTCACGGCCATGACGCTTCGGCTGATCCCAGGGCGGCTGGAAATGCTGTTCCAGGTCAGACCTGCCTGGTTAGGGCTCGCGATTTTCACAGGCTATACCGCCGCGGCCTTATCCATTCTGGATGGGGGTTTGAAATGAGCGGGGTGGTACGCGTTTCGATGACCTTGCTGATCGCCGCCGCTACGATTGTTGCTGGATCCTGGGTATGGAACCACTATCGATATTCGCCGTGGACTCGGGATGGGCGCGTGCGTGCAGACATCGTGGTGGTCGCCCCTGACGTTGCCGGCTGGGTAACCCGGTTAAGTGTTAAGGATAACCAGGCGGTCAGGAAGGGCGACCTCTTGTTCGTGATTGATCCTGCCCGGTATCTGGCAGCCTTGAACGAAGCAAAAGCGAAGATGGAGCATGCGAAACATGCCTGGCAACTAGCCGCCGGCCAGGAGCGTAGGCGAGTTCCGCTCGCCAGAATCAACGCTATCAGCGCAGAGGATTTGGACAATGCCCGCTCCCAGGTACTGCTCGCCAAATCCGAATATGAAATGACCAAGGCGCAGTGGGACACAGCTCGGATCAATCTCGCGCGCACCCGAGTCACCGCCCCGGCAGATGGCACCATCACCAATATCCGGCTGCAGGAGGGCAATTACGTGACCCAAAGGTGGCCCGGCATTCTCCTTGATCAAAGATGGCTCGTTCTACGTGACCGCGTACTTCGAGGAGGCCAAGTTGCCCAGCATCAGCGAAGGGGACACGGCTGATATCGCGCTGATGAGCGGTGGGCCGATCTTGTCAGGGCGGGTTACGAGCATCGCCAAGGGCGTCGCCAACACGAACACCCAATCCGACCCCATGTTGCTACCGCAAGTGCAGCAGGCATTCAACTGGGTTCGGCTGGCGCAACGGATACCCGTGGATATCCGGCTCGAATCCGTGCCGCGTGAAATACGCTTGAGTGCGGGCATGAACGTCTCGGTGAGACTCGTACCTGTTCATGGCGCGGTCGCTGGCCGATGAGAGCCGTGCTCATACATTACCTGCAGCCGAACTTGCGCAGCGTTCTCTTTGCGCTGAAAGGGGTGTCTGCGGTCGCATTGGCGCTCGCTGTCTCCATGGGCCTGGATCTGGACAAGCCGTTCTGGGCGATGGTCGCCTCGATGATGCTACAGGCGCGCCCCGAAACCGGCCTCGTGATGGAAAAGGCGTGGTGCTTGATCCTTGGCTCGACACTTGGCGCAGCGGTGGCAATATTCATCCTGGATAGCTTCATGCCTTATCCGACGCTGGCCATTGGTGCGTTGGCTGTCTGCGTTGCTTTCACTTCAGCGCTGGCTTCAACCGAGCGTCATGTCAATTTCATCTTTGGGCTCGCACTCGTTTCGGTGACGGCCATCCTGATCGTCATGTTCGCGATAGCCGATCCCGCGACCACTAGCAGCGGGTCAATATTCCTGGTGGTCAGAGCGAGGCTGGCCGAGGTGATCGTAGGCGCAAGTTGCGCAACGCTTTCGAGCCTGTTCCTGTTTCCCTGGCGGGTTGAGACGCTGGTCAAAGGTCATGCAAAACGGCTGCAGGCTTTGATCATGGGTTACATCGAACTGCTGCTGCAGCCAGAGCTAGATCGTGCAGCGCTTCACCAGCAGCGTCTGGGCATGATCGCCCTGGTCACCACGATCAGCGATGATTCGAACGCTGGTCGCTACGAGCGGGCCAACACCATTCGCGCTGCTCTGCATATGGCGAACGCTGCCCTGACAGTGATCGCCTGTGGCCAGACAGTTGAGGGATGGTTCAGGCAGAACAAAGCGAGCTGGGTAGGCTTGCTGGCTGCGCACAACACAAATCAAGGTGCACAGCATTCCCCGCTGCAGCTTCTGGCTGAGCTAAGCCAAAGATCCTGTGAGACCCACGTGGCTGACCTCGACGCCGCATTTCGGGAGTTGGCTAGGGCCAGTGCGTTGATGTCTGCTGCAGATGAAACCTTGGAGAAGAATGAACATTTCCATGAGCCTGGTCCACGCCTGGAAAGGCACAGGGACTGGCGGACCGCCGGAACATCAGCGCTGCGCAATGCAATGGTGTTTCTTGCCGTAGCTTACGTATGGATCCTGTCCGATGGCGCCCCAGCGTTGATCATGATGATGGTACTGCCCACTCTTTTCTCGCAAATGTTCGGCGTTGCACCGGCACCGGCGATGATCGTTCGTAAACTGATAGTAGGGGTCGCCCTCGCGGTACCGGTGGCAACTTTTTTGGTGTTGGGAACGGTTGCCCAAGGCCCTGATCATTTTGCAGCTTTAATCATGATTCTGGCTGGCCCCCTGTTTCTTGGCCTGATGGCGATGACGTCGCCTGCCTTGACGCCGTATGGACTGGCCTTTTGCCTGACGCTGGCGGTATCGACCCAGCCTAGCAACTACATGACGTTTGCAGTTGATCAAGCTGTTACGACCGGCATCGGTGTCATAGCTGGTCTCGGCGTCCTCTTCATTGCGTTCGCCCTCACAGGACCACCCAAAGGCGTTGCGTTTCAGAGGCGGGTAATCAAGGCGTTGACTGCCGACTTGACCTTCATGAAGGCGACAGGAAAGCCGGTAGCGTGGTTCAACCGGCGTGTGGCTGAACGACTCGCTTACCTACACGGTTATGCACCCGATACCGTCGAGGGGCTAGAGCTCACCGTACACGGCTTGGCTCTGCTTGAGAAAGGGCATCGCTTGACAAGGAATCGTTTAGCTACTGGCTGAAGCCAGCCGGGACAGGTCCCTGGCTGACAAGCCCGCCTTCTGTGGCCCGAACCCAGATGCGCAGGCAGATTGGACGGGTGTGCTATCAATCGGGGCGGACCGGGTTTTTGCCCAAGCCTACCAATTGTAGATCCAGTCACTTGCTCGGCCTGCAAAATGAGTCCAGAATTGAGGCTATCCCAGATTAAGGGATGGCTGAAAAGCTTTGAATTTCAACAGCTCGCAAGCCCGATGCGAGTCTCGTTTCCATTCTTTAATTCAGTTCAGGCAGCACCTTGCCTTTGTCAGGTTGCTTTGCAACCTGACAGTGCATAGCGAGCCCATTCCTCCATAAGCTGTTTTCGTTTTTCCAGCAGATCGCCTCGTCGATACGCTGCTTCAGTCGCGTTACTGATTTTATGCGCCAAGGCCATTTCAGGAACGATGTTGGCGAAGTTAGTTGTCTCGGCGGCCCAGTCTCTGAAGCTTGATCGGAAACCATGCATGGTGATGACTTCGCCGGCTTCGTTGCGCCAGCCTGGTCCGTTATTGGCTAAGGACTTCTCATCCATACCGCGTATTTTTTGTAGCATTGCCATGTTCGAGAGCGGTCGGCCAATGCTACGACCAGGGAAAAGCAACCCGCTTTTGCTTACCGCCTTCAGGCATCTGAGCGTATGAAGGGCGGCTTTAGATAACGGTACTCGATGCTGGCGCCCGGCTTTCATTCGGGAAGCCGGAATAGTCCAAGTTTCTTCGTCCAGATCAACTTCTTCCCAATACCCACCTATCACTTCGCTTGTACGCAGAGCGCACAGCACGGTTAACTTTACCGCAGTTGAACTAAGGTCCCTGGAATGCTCTAGTTCTGCCATGAAGGCTGGCAATTGCTCCCAGGGTAGAGCGGGATGATTACCACGGTCTACCAGCCTTCTTCGAGGGAGAAGCTTGTCCAAGTGACCCCGCCAGCGAGCGGAGTTTTCACCCGTACGCAGCCGGCGTGCTTTGGCAGCATCGAGAACAAGCTCTAGCCGGTTTCTGACCCTGGCCGCTGTTTCAGGCTTAGAGGTCCATATTGGATTCAGAATCTTCAGGATATCGTCTGTTTCAACTTCGTCGACTGGCTTTTCTCCGATAAAGGGGAATGCATAAGTAGTTAGAGTGTTGACCCATTGTTGCGCGTGTTTTGCGTTGTTCCAGCCAGCTCTATGGGCTTCGATGTAGTCCACTGCACAAGCGCGAAAGGTGTTTTCAAGATTCATCTCTCGAGCAATCCTAGCAGCCTCAGCCTGCTGGAGTGCATCAGCCTTATGAGTCAAGGGGTCGATACCCTCACGAATCAATGCTCTGTGAGTGTCGGCGCGAGAGCGCGCCTCTTTCAATCCATAGTGGGGGTAGGGGCCCAAGCCGATTTCCTTACGCTTGCCTGCAAGCTGGTAACGCAGCACCCAAGCTTTTCCAGACTTTCGAATGACAAGGCGCAGGCCATCGCCATCATCGTACTTGCCATAATCCTTGAGGTTTTCTACCAGTTTCGCGGTGAGCTTGGGCATGGTGGTGACCTCCGATCTCTAAATCCGGTCCCCCAGTTGGTCCCCCACTCACAGCCTGGAAACAGGCGGAACTGGGCGGAAACTAGAAGACTGTGGCAATATTCAAACTACCCCAAATAGGCTGCTCTAGAGCGGCCGGGCGTCGGGTTTTGGATGCCGGTGGTCGGGAGTGGAAATACACTTCGAATGACTACGCTGCATTCGAATTAAGATTTCTATCTTATTGATTGCTATAACTTTTTTTAATCGGGCTGGCTAAGGCGCGTGAGTTCGAATCCCGGGTGCTCCGCCATATCCACGAAATTGAACTGGCTCTTCCTGATAAGGCAGTCGTTGCAGTCGTGGGAGGAAGGAATTGCAAGCAGGATATGTACTTTCCCGACAACTATTCTGATGTTGTATGTTTGGAATTTTTTCGAAGCCGATCGAGGTAGTCCGCCCAATGCTGCGCCGCTTCTCGTCGCTGCGGCAGCAACTGCGCGCGGGCATACACTGCGCCCAGAGCGCCTGGCATTCGGTGAGAAAGCGACAACTCCAGCACAATCGGATCGATGCCCAAATGCTCGTGAGCGATAGTACGGTAGGTGGCGCGGAAACCGTGCGCAGTGATGCGGTATTCCGGCCAGATCCGCTGGTAGGCCTTGGCCAGGGATGTGGCGTCAACTGGATAGCCTGGGTAGACCGGCGATACAAAGACCCAGCCATTGCCCGCTTCATCCACCACCCGCCGTTCATGTAGTTCACGCAACAGCACAAGGACCTGCTCCGGCAGTGGCACGATGTGTTTGCTCTTATCCAGATGGCGTGTTTTCCCTACTACATAGCGCCAGTCGGCGCTGACCAGATCGATGTCTTCCCAACGCATTTTCACCAATTCGCCGGGGCGAACCGGCAGCATGACCAGCAAGCGCATCGCAGTGCTCACGCTGCTCGGGCTGAGCTCATCCAGACGAAGCAGAAGGTGACCCAAATCGGCTGGTCGTTCGATCGCTGGATTACTGGTCACCACATGGCGAACCTTGAGCTCTTCGGTGTTGCTCAAGGCCACGTTACGCTCCACCCAGCCACGACCCTCAGCGAAACCGAGCACGGCACGGATGATGGTACGCACGCGCTTGGCCATGGCCAGTGTGCGTGCTCGGCGCAGGCTAGCGATGATCTCGATGATGTGGTCCAGTTTGATCTCGCTGACGGGGATACTGCCGATGGTGGGTAGGATGTGATTGTTCAAAGCGCCGCGAAAGCCCGCGAGGGATTTGCGCACAAGGTCGTGCGATTTGAAGGCCAGCCACTGTTCGGCCACGTAACTGAAGGTGCGTTCCTCATTGAGTAATTGATCGGCGATTTTCTTGCGTTTGGCCTTCAGTGGGGCGACGTGATGGGCTACGTTCTGACGCGCGGCTCGGGCCAGGTCGCGGGCGTCTTTCAAGCCAATGTCGGGATAGCGACCGATCGCGTACACGTTCTCCTTGCCGTGCAGGCGATACCTCATCCGCCAGTACTTGGCGGCTGGCTTGTTCGACTTCTGTGAGGCCTGGACATGTAGGTACAGACCGGGCACTTCACCGTCGGCGTACTTGCCGGGTTCGGCAATGGCACGCAAGAAGGCGTCGCTGAGTTTACGCCGCAATGCAGGCGTGGGGAGGGAAGTCGTCATGTGCGGGTACTTTTTTTCGAAACAGGAAAAGTACCCAAAAATATACCCGCAGATGCATTGGAAATGAGCGGAATACGACGGACGGCCTTGGACGTAAAATCAGTTTAAGATGCTGATTTTATTGATTTTTATGGATCTAGGTGGAAGTCAGTCACAAGCTATCGGGATCCCCAAAAAACATCTGAATCCGCGACCGCAACCACCGCTCCGCCGGATCATTGTCCTGCGCCCCACGCCACGCCATGTGCAGCTCATACCGCTCCATCGGCAACGGCAGGTCATCGGCGCGCAACCCGCCGGCGGCCGTCAGCACCTCGGCGGTGTAGTCGGGCACCGTGGCGATGATGTCGGTGCCGGCGAGCAGGCTGCCCAGCCCGTTGAACTGCGGCACGGCCAGCACCACCTGGCGCTTGCGCCCAAGCCCCTCCAGCGCCTGGTCGATGATCCCGGACAAGTCCCCTGCAAATGACACCAGCGCATGCGGCCGGTTGCAGAAGTCATCCAGGCTGATCGCGCCGGGGATGCTGTCGGCGCGCAGCAGCTTGGGCATGCTGCGGCGTAGCAACTTGCGTTTGGCGTTGGCGGGCAGGTCGGCGGTGTAGCTCACGCCGACCGAGATCTCGCCCGAAGCGAGCAGGGTCGGCATCAACAGGTAGTTGACCCGCCGTACCACCAGCACGATGCCCGGTGCCTCGGCGCGGATGCGCTTGAGGAGCAGCGGCAGCAGGGCGAACTCGGCGTCGTCTGACAACCCGATGCGAAACACTGCATTGCTGGTGGCCGGGTCGAACTCAGCGGCGCGGCTGACGGCGGTGGAGATGGAGTCCAGCGCCGGCGAGAGCAGGCCGAAGATCTCCTGGGCGCGGGCCGAAGGTTCCATGGTGCGGCCGGTGCGCACGAACAGGGGGTCATCGAACAGGTTGCGCAGGCGCGACAGCGCAGCGCTGATGGCGGGTTGGCCAAGGAACAGTTTTTCTGCCGCGCGGGTCACGCTGCGTTCGTACATCAGGGTCTCGAAGACGATCAACAGGTTGAGGTCTACGCGGCGCAGGTCGTTACGGTTCATGGGGCGGGTGCCTGGTGCCTGGGCGGGAGCAGGGTGAATCTTACGGGCAAAGACTGTTACCCTGCACCGTTTTCCGGGCGGCTGCTGGCAAATTGTCACGAACCCAATCGATGCCAGGCATGTCGACTATTAATAGCCGCTGATGGTCTCGGCGCTGGCCCCCGGCTACAGTCCGGTCATACGAGATACACATAGTTGAGGTAGGCGATGTCCCGCATCATCCGATTCCACAAGTTCGGCGCCGCCGATGTGCTGCGCTGCGAGGAACGCCCTGAGCCGAGTCCGGCCAGCGGCGAGGTGCAGGTGCGTGTCGAAGCCATTGGTGTCAGCTGGTACGACGTGCTCTGGCGGCAGAACCTGGCGCCCTCGCAGGTGCGCCTGCCGTCTGGCATCGGCCATGAGATGGCCGGTGTGGTCAGCGCAGTGGGCGAGGGCGTCGAGGATCTGGCCGTGGGTGACCGGGTGGCGAGCTTCCCGGCCACCAGCCCGAATGATCATCCGGTCTACGGTGATGTCATCGTGCTGCCGCGTAGCGCCTTGACCCGTTATCCCGAAGTGCTCACGCCGATCGAGGCCAGCGTCCACTACACGCCCTTGTTGATCGCGTACTTCGCCTATATCGACCTGGCCCGCGCCAAACCTGGGCAAACCGCACTGGTCACCGATGCCAGCCACTGTGCAGGTCCTGCCTTCGTGCAGTTGGGCAAGGCGCTGGGGCTCAAGGTGCTGGCGGCAACCAAAGAGCCTGATCAGCGCGATTATTTGCTGAGCCTGGGCGCCGCGCAGGTCATCGTGACCGAAGAGCAGGACCTGCTGCTGCAGGTGGGCAAGTACACGGCCAACCGCGGCGTGGACATGGTGCTCGATGGCATGGGTGGGCCGCAGATGTCGATGCTGGGCGATGTCCTGGCCCCGCGCGGCAGCCTGGTGCTGTATGGGCTGCAGGGCGGCAATCAGACACCCTTTCCGGCATGTGCCGCGTTCAAGAAGAACATTCAGTTCCATTTGCACTGCGTGAGCAACTTCACCGGCAAGCCCGAACTGGGCATCGATCAGGATGTGTCTGCGTTGCAGCGCGCCCTGCACGACATCAACCGCTTCACCGCCGAGCGCCTGTTGACCCCGCAGATCATCAAGGTCTATCCGTTCGAGCAAGTCGTCGAGGCGCATCGACACATGGACGCCTGCCCCTGCGGCGGTCGCGTGGTGCTCGGGCTGGGCCAGGTCGACTAAGCACTGTGACGGGCGCTCGCCGAGGGCCCCCGGCGTGTCGCGGCACCTGCTCAGCGAGTCCCTGAGCGGGCCTCGGTGGAAATATCCTACGCGGTAAAACAACTATTCCTACAGCGTTTAGGAATAACCCCTCATCGCTAAATGCACACCGAATTATTACCGTCACGGGTAGGAAAGACTTCCTCACGCCCCGGCGGCCGAGTGGGGGCGGGAGTCTGTCGCCTGAGCTGCTTAGGGATGAGGAAAGCACGCGATGAGTGAAATGCATGATCACGCTATTCAATCCATTTATCAGCAGGTGCTGGGGCGCCTCCAGGAGCATCTCAGCCAGGCCCAGCGCGCGTCGCTGCAACTGCTGATTCAGCGTCTGCTGGTCGCGGCGGGCGGCCTCGAACGGATCGGCGATTTTCGCTTGCTCCTCGTGCATGGCAATGATCGCCTCAGTGCGCATCTGCTCGCCTGCCTGCGTGCGGCGCAGTTGAGCATTGCGCAGCGGGGGTCCCAGACCTTCAGCTTGCGTGTCCTGGTATTACGCCAGCCCGGCGTCAATGCGCTCGAGCTGGCGCGCCATGCGCGTTGTTTCGACGCGCTGTTTCTGCATGACGACAGCCGTGTCGAGTTGCTCATGGCCGACCCGGCCGGCTTGCAGCCCTTTGAAGCGCAGCTCGGCCAGAACGAGCCGCCCCACGTGCTCGAGAGGGACGCCTGGCTGCTGTTCGGTCACGTCTCGGAGGGTGACGTGGATGGGTTGGTGGGCAGTCGCCTGTGGCTGCAGATGGCCCGGGCCTGCGCATCGGCGCTGACGTGCGAAGAGGGTGTGAGCGCACTGGTCACCGCCGTGCCGGCGGCGCAGCGACGCCGGTTGCTGGCCTGGAGCCGACGCTGTCTGCGTCTGGTCGAGCCCGGCCGCGCGCCGTCCTTGCAGTGCGCCAGCACCGTGATCAAGGCCATGGCGCGGTTGCAGGCGCGCATGGCCCAGCTACCCACCGGGCTGTGCGTCCTGCCATCGCGCACTGTCCGTGACAGTGGCGCCTGCACGCTGCACGTGCTTGGCCTGGACGAGCTGTTGCAACACATTGGCCAGCCGGATCGCCTGAACAGACTGCTCAGCGGCGCCGCAAACGATTCATCGCCCAAAGCAGGCTTCGAGGCATGGCAGGACCCGCTGCTAGCCGCTCACCTGAACGGCCTGCAAGCCCAGTACCTGCGCGCTGCCAGCTACCAGGAGGGCGTGCGCGCGGCGCTGGCGCACACGGATCTGGCGTTGCCATGCACCTCGCGGACGCTGCGCCTCGAGACCGAAAAGCGTTTGCAACGCGGCTATGGCCTGGGTGAGGAGCAGTTGGCCTGTCTGCTGTTCGCTCCATTCGTGGGCCGGGGCGCGCAGCTTGAAGCCTGGCTGCGGCGGTGCCACCCCAACATGCGTGTGGCGCTGCCCTATGTTCACAACGCCTTGCAGGGCCGTCCGTGCCCTGAGGCGGTAGTGCGCTGGCTGGTGGGTGTCAGCGGTCTATCGCTCGCCAGGCTGCAGGGTCTGTACGGATTGCGACTGGATGATCGCACGCTCTGCCTGCCTCGCTATCTGGCGCGGCGCGATGCCAGCCTGCGCCTGCTGAGCAAGCGCAAAACCTCCGAGTAATCGAACAAGACGCGCGCGTCCTCTCCAGCGTCTTTGAGCACTGTCAGATTGTTCTACATCTAGCGGGCGAATTATTCCCGATCTGCGTGCTCCAAGCAGATAGCTCGGTGCTCTGAGCGGAGACCGGCGTGTTCACAAGTCGCAATACAATTCCCCTGTTTTCAACGACTTGAAAGGCTGCGCGCAGCTCGGCTCGGGCCCATACTAGCGCCGCATCACAAATGCCCAGTGCGGCATTTCACGCTTGACAAAACGCGGCCCAGTGGGTGCGCAGGTTCAACGAACCGTAGGTAATCCATGATCTGGTTTCTGGAAGGGCAGGCGTCTCAGCGCGACATCCTGCTAGGTGCCCGTGAGGCACTGCCGGCACACATTCGCCTGCTGGCCTCGCATCGTTCAGATCGGCCTGAAATCACAGGCGTTGCTGATATCGCGCTGACAGAGCCGGCCGACTCCGACGAGCGCATCCGGTGGGTCATCCGCACTGCGCTCGAGTACGGCGTTCAGGTCGTGGTTGCCGGTCGCCTGGGCGCGCTGTATGAAGCGCACCGCGCCGACTTCAGCAGCGCCGGGCTGAGCCTGGTCACCGGTGGCCTGAGCCCGCACACCTTCGCCTGCGTCGACGACAAGGCCACGTTCACTGCCATGGCCGAGGCCGTTGGGCTGGCTTGCATTCCAGCCATCACCGTGACCAGCGTTGAGCAGCTGCAGGCTGCCTACCTGGCCTGCCGCGCCAGCGGCGAGGTGTGCGTGAAACCGGTGGTGGGTATCTACGGGCAGGGGTTCTGGCGTCTGCGAGAAGGCCTTGACCCGTTTCGCTGCTTCGCCAACCCTGACGCGCGCGAAGTCGACTTCGCCACCTACCTGCACGCTTATGGCACCCAGCCCGAGCGCAACGCAGTGCTGGTGATGCCGTACCTGCCAGGTCCTGAGTGTTCGGTCGACATGGTATGCGAAGCGGGCAGGGTGGTGGCCTATGTCGGCCGGCGCAAGGCGGGCGTGCACCAGTGCTTCGAGCGCGACAGCGCCGCCACTGAATTGGCGATCGCCGCTGCCGAGCACTTCCAGTGCGATGGTATCGTCAACGTACAGACCCGCGACGACATCGATGGCCAGCCGCGACTTCTGGAAATCAATCCACGCTACTCTGGCGGAATCGGCTATACCCGCATGACCGGTATCAACCTGGCGGGCATCTTTGCCACCCGCCGGCTCGGCCTGCCAGAACCTGCCGGCCAGTGGATCGACGGGGTCAGGGTCAAACCCATCACCGTCGCTGTCCCGGCCCAGGGCTGAAGTGCCTATGTGGCCGACGCCTGCTGCGCAATCCCGCCACTTTGGCGCAGGTCACTCATGGAGCGAGCAATGCTGACACCCGGCGCGAACACCGCTATTGGCTCCAGCTCCACTGCATGGACACTCACCTCACCCGTGGCCGACGCCTTTGGCTCGACGGCTGGTGTCGCTCTGCTGCCAGTGAACGAGCGCCGCGCGCCTACAGGGCCGGCCGCGCTGTTCCATGTCGAACAGTGCGCGTGGATGAGTTGGAGCGGCGATCCTGCCCAGGTAGGCTGCGCGCTGCGCCTGGACCACCTGCCTGAGGGTAGCGACCGCGTATTGCTGCTGGTCTATCGCTACGCCAATCTGGGGCCGGTCAGTGCCCTGGGGTCGCTGACCTTGCGCATCGACCAGACTATTCACTACACGCTGGATGTCAGCGGGCAGGGCGAAAGTGCCTTGATCCTGGGCGAGTTCTACCAACGGGCCGGGCAGTGGAAATTTCGCGCCCTGGCCGAAGGCTCGGCCTACGGGCTGGCTGCGTTCGGTCGACGCCTGGGCGTCGAACTGGATGAAAATCATCCTGAACGCCCCGCCGGGCGTGGCGGGGCGCCAGATACCAGCGCCGCATACGCCACTGGCACCGGCTTCGCGGTGTCTGGCAACACGCTGCTGACTTGCGCTCACGTCATCGAGGGCATGCAGGCGATCGAAATCCACGCCTTCAGTGGCCGTCACCGGGCCGAGCCGATCATGGTCGACACCACCAATGACATCGCACTGTTGCGGGTCGACGCTGTGGTGCTGCAGCCAGTCCAGGTGGCTGCCAGCGGCGGCTGCGCACTCGGTGATCCGGTCACTGCTGTAGGCTTTCCGTTGGCAGGCTTTGCAGGGGGTGGGGCGCATGTCACCCAAGGCGGTATCTCGGCGTTGTTCGGGCTGCGTAACGATGCCACCTTATTGCAGTTCACCGCCGCCATTCAGCCCGGTTCCAGCGGAAGCCCGCTGTTCGATGGCAGCGGCGCAGTGATCGGCATGGTCACGTCCACCGTGGCGGACGCTCAGAACATGAATTTCGCAGTGAAGGCTCAGGTGCTCGCCGCTTTTCTCGAGGCGTGTCACGTGCCGGTCAGCCTTGCGCAACCGGGAGCGCTGAAGAGCCCCGCGGAAATCGCCCGGGCCGCACAACCTTCGCTCTGGAAAATTGAGGCGCGCCGCTGATGCGGTGCCCAGGCTTATGACGACCTTCGATGAACGGCGTCCACACAGGGAACACAGTGCAGTGAACCAGCAACCTATCCGGCTCAGCGCCGCCTTGACCCGTGGTGTGCTCGACGTCGATGTGCACGGCAGCCGTGGCGCGGCGCAGGCGCTGTTCGGATTTGCCGAGCGGCGCAACCCCAAGCGGGCCTTTCTGTTCGTCTCGAAGGTGCTCGGCAAGCATATTCCGGTCAAACCCTCGGTGATGGAAGCGACCTATCAGGCCCTGGCCGCGCAGATTCCTGCCGACCTGCCGGGCCCGGTGTTGTTGATCGGCATGGCCGAAACGGCGGTTGGGCTGGGCGCTGGAGTACACCGTGTGTACAGCGCTGGGCGCGCAGATTCGATGTACCTGGTCAGCACGCGGCACCCTGTCAGCGAGCGAATCTTCACGCGCTTTGAAGAAGAACACAGTCATGCCAGCGCCCACCTCATCCACGAACCGGCCGATCCGGTTTTGTCTGCGCGCCTGCGCAGCGCGCGTTCGCTGGTCATGATCGATGACGAGGCCTCCACGGGTCGTACGTTCGTCAACCTGCACCGCGCCTTGGTCGCGGCTGGGGTCGATCAGGTTGAACGGGTGGTTACCTGCGTGCTCACCGACTGGTCGAGCGGCGCGCTGAGCGCTGACCTGGGCGCCTCGGTGGAGCAGGTTTCATTGCTCAGCGGCGCCTATGCATTCACCGAAAACCCGGAAGCTGCGCTGCCACAGATGCCCGAAACGGGCACGGTGGCCAAAGGCGAATGGCCGCTGAACCCGGCCAATGACTGGGGCCGTCTGGGCACTTGCGGGGTGCCGGACACGCTTGGCCGCAGCGTCACGGTTACCCCAGGGCAACGCGTGTTGGTGCTGGGCACTGGTGAGTTCGTGTGGAAGCCGTTCCTGCTCGCCGAGCGCTTGGAGCGCGCGGGCGCCGAGGTGCAGTTCAGTTCCACGACGCGTTCGCCGATCGCGCTCGGCCACTGCATCGAGCATGCCTTGAGCTTTTCCGACAACTACGGCTTGGGCATCGTCAATTTCCTGTACAACGTCGCGCCCGGGCAGTTCGACCGAGTGCTGATCTGCAGCGAAACCGACGCCCGAGCGGTGCCACGTGCACTGATCGATGCGTTGAATGGGGAGGTGATCGTCGATGGCCAATAAACGCCCCCTGGTACTGGTCGATCTGGACGACACACTGTTCCAGACCGCGCGCAAGATGCCCGCCAATGCCGCGCGGTACCCTGCGTCGTATGACGTGAACGGCGACGTGAGTGGCTATCAGAACGCGGTGCAAAAGGCACTGCTCGACTGGTTGCTGGCCACCGCCGATGTACTACCGGTGACCGCGCGCAGCGCCGAAGCCTTCAACCGGGTCAGGCTGGAGTTCACTCACGGGGCGATCTGCGCCCACGGAGGCCTGATCCTCGACCCTCAGGGGCGTGTCGACAAAGACTGGCATGCTGCGATGGGTGAGGTACTTGCGCCTTTCCATGAACGCCTGCCAGCCCTGTGCGATACCGCGCTGGGCCTGGCCGACAGGCTCGGTGTGTCGTTGCGTGGATGGGTAGTGGAAGAGGCTGAGCAGCGTCACTACGTGGTCATCAAGCACAACAGCGGGAGCGATCACGATCTGCAGCGGGTGCTGGAGGCGTTGCAAGCACAAGGGTTGCTCACTGATTTGCACAGCCACCGCAACGGCAACAACCTGGCCCTGCTGCCGAGCGGCTTGTGCAAACGCGCGGCGGTGCAGCACTACCTGGCCCGTGACCGTCTGCAACACGGTGAGCGTCTGGTGCTCGGGTTTGGCGACAGCATCACCGACCTCGGCTTCATGAATCTCTGCGATTTCTGGGCAACGCCATCACATAGCCAGTTGGCGGCTGTGGTGCGGGAGCATGCCGATGAATGATCTCGACCTCGCTTCAAGCACCGTCGGCAGTGGCAGTTACCTGTCCGATGACGTGCACTTTCTGTTGCGTCCCGTCGACCTGGCCATGACCGACGTGCTTGAGAAGGAACGCCTGATCCAGACGCGGCAGAAGCACTATTCAGAAATGATCAGCGCTGAACACGCGCCTACCTCCACACATATGGCGCTGTTCGAGCGCAGCCTGCGGCAGAATGGTTTGCGCATGGCGGCCGATGTGCAATCGCTGGCGTTGTCGCTGGCCGAGCACTACGCAACAGGCACCCTGGTGCTGGTGTCTTTCGTCCGGGCCGGTCTGCCGCTGGGGGTGCTGGTGCGCCGCGCCTTGCTCGGGCTTGGCCGCGATGCGTACCACTACGGCATCAGCATCGTGCGCGACCGCGGTATCGATGAAACAGCGCTTGAGGCCATCATCGGCGCCCATGGCGCGCAGAACATCGTGTTCGTCGATGGCTGGACCGGCAAGGGCGCCATTGCCGGGGAGCTGGCGCGTTGCCTGGGGCACGACCCTCGCTTCCCCAACGGCCCACGCATGGTGGTGCTGGCTGACCCCTGCGGACGCGCCTGGCTGGCGGCTTCGGCCGAGGACTGGATCATTCCCTCGGGCATTCTTGGCGCTACGGTTTCGGGGTTGGTCTCGCGCTCCATATGGCCGGCTGATGGCGGTTTGCATGGCTGCGTGGTGTATGACGAGCTGCGCCCGCACGATGTGACCCGCAGCTTCATCGAGCACATCGAGGCCGCTCGCGCAGGGGTGGCCGTGGAGCCTGCCAATCCCTGGAGCGCTGCTCAAGCCGCGCAGTTGCAGCTCCAGGCCCTGCAAGTCGTGCAACGCTTGGCAGGCCGCTTCGGTATCAGCAACCTCAACCGCATCAAGCCCGGGATCGCCGAAGCCACTCGAGCCGTGCTGCGGCGGGTACCCGATCAGGTACTGGTACGCGACCGTGAGGATGCCGACGTACAACTGCTGATCCATCTCACAGACCGCGCAGGCATCGAGGTACAGGCCGTAGGCGATGAACTTGGCCCCTATCGCGCGGTCACCATAATTCGGGGGGTCAGTTGATGGGAAAGATTTCACCGTTTGCTCTCGGTGCCACCTTGTACATGCCGGCGACTAGGCCCGACATCCTTGATGTCATGCAGGGTACGAAGCTGCCAGGTTTGCGCTCGATGGTGATCTGTCTGGAAGACGCGGTAGCGGCCATGGACGTGGAGCATGCGCTCGACGCGTTGCGCGCTGTGCTCAGCCAGGCCAGATCAAATGCCAGTCATACCGATACTGCAAGCGGACCGCTGGTGTTCATTCGCCCGCGAGACGCGCAGATGGCGGGTTCTCTCAACGATTGGCCCGACATTGCCTGTGTCGACGGCTTCGTGTTGCCAAAGCTGTCGATGGCCAACCTCAGCCAATGGGCAGGCGCGGTGTGCAACCCTGACCTGCTGCTGATGCCGACGCTGGAAACCCGTGAAGTGTTCCATTCCAGCGCCATGTCGGATCTGGGTTTTGCGATGCACGAGGCCCTTGGTGAGCGGGTGCTGGCCTTGCGTATCGGTGGCAATGACCTCATGAGCTGCCTGGGGCTGCGCCGCAACCCCGCCACCACGCTGTACCAGACCCCGATGGGCTACGTGATTCCGATGCTGGCAGGGGTGCTCGGCGCTCAAGGTTTTGCACTGACCGGCCCTGTGTTCGAGCAGTTGGCCACTCCGCAGCTGCTCGCCGAAGAGCTGCAGCTGGATATCGCCCATGGCCTGGTGGGCAAGACCGCGGTACATCCTTCGCAGATTGCGCCGATCAATGAAGCCTTCCGAGTCTCCATCGAAGACCTCAACTGCGCACGGATGATCGTCAATGACACCGCTCCGGCGGTGTTCAGGCACAACGATGCAATGCTTGAACCAGCCACCCACCACAGCTGGGCGGTGAACATTCTTGAACGGGCCAAGTGGCACGGCGTGAAGCCTGTCGATGGCGCGATTGCAGAACCCGTACGACTAGCGGAGGTCGCTCGATGACCCAGGAAATGATGGAGGCGGGCCCTGCAGGCGCAGACGTACTGTCAGTGTTCGACTTCGATGGCACCTTGACCCATCGCGACAGCTTTTTACCGTTTCTGCTCTACGCCTTCGGCAAGCGTGCCTTCGCGGGGCGCGCGTTGCGCATGCTGCCCGATTGTTTCCGCTACCTCGGCAAGGGCCTGAGCCGTGACGAGCTCAAGGCCATCCTGATCGCCACCTTCTTGACCGGGGTCGAGGAACAGTGGGTGCAGCGCAAGGCTGGCGAGTTTCGTGCCGCCTACTGGAAGCGCCTGATGCGCCCGGCGGGCGTACGCTCGGTCGCTGCGGAAGTGGCCAGTGGCGCGCATGTCACGATTTGTTCAGCGTCGCCGCGTATCGTGCTCAAACCTTTTGCCGAGCACTTGGGGATCAAGCTGATCGCAACGGAACTGGAGGTGGTCGATGGCCGCCTGACGGGCGCCATCAGTGGCAACAATTGCCGCTGCGAGGCCAAGGTCCTGCGTCTTGAAGCTGTCTACGGCGCGCTCGATCAATACCGCCTGCGTGCCTGGGGCGATACCCGTGGCGACCATGAGTTGCTGGCTGCCGCACAGGAACCTCACTGGCGGCACTTCCATCCGCGCTGGCAGCGCGGCCGGCTGAACATTCAGCGCATCGGCCCCAAGCTGCAAAAAGGCGAGATGCTGAACAACCCTGTGACCGGCAGCGGGCGCGCAAACCAGCAGCATGACGACCAACAAGGAGCGTAAACATGGCACTCACTCTCTCGAAGAATCAGACCATTTCCCTCGAAAAAACCGCGGGCAGTGGCTTGTCCAAGGTGACGCTCGGCCTTGGCTGGGACCCGGTCAAAGCCGGGTTCCTGGGCAAGCTGTTTGGTGGCGGCGCCGGCATCGACCTGGATGCCTCGTGCATTCTGTTCGATGCCAACTTGAAGTCGATGGACGTGGTGTGGTTCCGTCAGCTCACTTCCCGTGACGGCTCGGTGGTGCACAACGGTGACAATCGCACGGGCGAAGGCGAGGGTGATGACGAGTCGATCGAGGTCGACCTGCACAGCCTGCCCGCTGCAGTGACGCACCTGGTGTTTACCGTCAACTCCTTCACCGGGGAAAACTTCGAGCGAGTACAGAACGCCTACTGCCGCATCATCAACTCGGCAAACAACAATGAGCTGGCCCGATTCAACCTGTCCCAGCAGGGCGCACACACAGGCATCGTCATGGCACGCTTGTCGCGCGGCGCATCAGGCTGGGAGTTCCACACCATCGGCTCCACTGCCAGCGGACGCACGGTCGATGACCTGGTCGGCCTCGCGGCCCAGGCGGTGCGCGCATGACCGCGCTGACTCCCGGCGCGAACGCCGCGCTTGCGACCGGCATGACCCGGGTGGAAGTGCTGTATTCCGCCATTGCCGGGGCGGACATCGACGTGTCCGCCTTCGCCCTTGCTGCGAGCGGCAAGGTGCGCAGTGACGATGACATGTGCTTCTACGGTCAGCCCTCGGTGCTGGCCGGCGCGGTTCAGCTGGCTGAAAGCGCCGCCGGGCGCGCGGTGTTTTCGATTGACCTGAGCAGGCTGGACGCAGCCATCGAAAAAATCGCACTGACCGCCACCATTCACGAAAACAAGGCGACCTTCGCTCGTGTTGCCAGTCTCGGCATGACATTGTCCGGTGGTCTGGAGGCGCAGATCCCAACGGCGGGAATGAACGAAACCGCGCTGATTCTTGGCGAGCTCTACCGCCGCCAGGGCGCGTGGAAATTCCGTTGTGTCGGGCAGGGTTTCGCTGGCGGGCTGGCACCCTTGGCGACCCACTTCGGTGTCGACGTTGCAGCGCCCGAGCCTGCCTCCAGCGCCACCCCAGCCCCGTCGC
>NZ_DAMCCR010000018.1:0-56551 GCF_032058845.1 Pseudomonas sp.
GCTGGGCAGTCTGGCGCACGGCGACACCCTGGCCTTGGCTGGCATCGTGGTCGGGCGGCAGCGGCCCCAGACTGCCAGTGGCGTGACGTTCGTCACCCTGGAAGACGAGTTTGGCCTGGTCAATGTCGTGGTCTGGAAAGCGCTGGCCGAACGCCAGCGCCAGGCACTGGTGGGTTCGCAGCTGCTCAAGGTGAGTGGGCGCCTGGAGCAGCAGGGGGAAGTCAGGCACCTGATTGCCAAGCGCCTGGATGACATCAGCTCGCTGCTGCATGGGCTGGAGGTGCGGAGTCGGGATTTTCACTAGCTCCCTGGCGTTATCCGGGGTCTGCAGGTGGGAGCCAACTGTCTTTGACGAAGCCCGGACAATCGGTGCCATCAGGCCTTGGTCGACAGCAACGCGGTCCTGGTAGGACTTCAGTCGCGATGGCCGTCGCAGCCGGCCTGACTCGGGCCACGCGCATCAACAAGCAGAGCGCAGCCGTGGCCCCTGGGCCGGCTACGCCGTCTATCGCGACTGAAGTCGCCAACAGGTTGCGCGGTGGCCTGAGAGCGTTTGTTGTGCAGGAACAAGCGATCCTTGTGGGAGCGCCGGACCGGCCGCTTATAGCTGCCACTCCGGGCGGAGTCAGCTGCAAAGCCGTAGCCGTGGCCTCACACCATCGCCAGCCTGTGCTTGTGCACCGGGGGCGCAAAAACCTCGTCGATGGCCAGCAGGTCCTCGTCGGTCAGCCGCAAGGCGCCCGCCGCAGCGTTGAGCTGCACGTGTTCGGGCTTGACGGCCTTGGGAATCGCAATCACGCCGCCGCCGTGGGTGACCCAGGCCAGGCTGACCTGGGCTGGCGTTGCGCCGTGCTGTTCAGCGATGTTGGCCAGGACCCCATGGTTGAGAAAACGCCCACCCTGTGCCAGTGGGCAGTAGGCCATGACCGGCATGCCTTGGGCCCGACTCCACGGCAGCAGGTCGAATTCGATGCCGCGCTGGCTGGGGTTGTACAGCACCTGGTTGGCAGCACAGGCCGAAGAGGGCAGGCCTTGAAGGTCTGCCAGGTCGAAATTGGACACGCCCCAGGCGCCGATCTTGCCCTGTTCACGCAGGCGCTCGAAGGCCTCGATGGTCTCCTCCAGCGGGTGCTGGCCCTGCCAATGCAGCAGGTACAGGTCGAGGTAATCGGTGCCCAGGCGCTTGAGGCTGCGCTCGCATGCCTCAGGCACACCACGCCGGCTTGCATTGTGCGGATAGACCTTGCTGACCAGGCAGACCTTGTCGCGGCGCCCGGCGATGGCTTTGCCCACCACCTGCTCGGCGCCCCCTTCGGCATACATTTCGGCGGTGTCGATCAGGGTCAGGCCAAGGTCGATGCCCTGTTGCAAGGCCGCGACCTCTGTCGCCTGCTGATCGCTGCGTTCCCCCATGTACCACGTTCCCTGGCCAATGACTGGAACCTCGCAACCTGCCAATTTCATGTAGTGCATGTCACCTCCGGAATCTGTGTATGGGCCAGCACGACATCGAGCAATGCCTGGGCAGCAGTGGAGAGTTTCTGATCGCGTAGCGCAATGACGCCGATGCGCCGTTCCACGCAGGGGTCAACCAGCGTCACGCAGCGTGCGCCCAGTTCCTGCATCTGCTGGATGCACAGCGCGGGGACGGCGCTTACGCCCAGACCACTGGCGACCATGCGCCCGATGGTCGACAACTGATGGCTTTCAAACGCCACTGCCAGTGAGCCGGCCGCCACCGGTGCATGCTCCTCAAGCAGCAGGCGCACGGCAGAAGGGCGTTGCAAGGCAATGAAATCTTCACCGAGCAAGTCGCTCCAGGCCACCTGCGAGCGCCGCGCCAAGTGCGAATCGGCCGGTACCACGGCCACGAATCGGTCCAGGTAGAGCGGATGGAAATGCAATCCTTCACCACTGTCAGGTTCAAAGCCGATGCCCAGTTCGACGCGCCGATGGCGCACCAGTTCCAGTACCTGCTCGTTGATCACGTCATGCACGGTGACGTTGACCTTCGGATAGCGCTGACGAAACACCTTCAACGCCGGCGGCAGCAGGTTGCCTGCAAACGACGGCATGGCCGCCACCGACACCCGCCCCAACTGCAAGGTGAAGCGCTGCCGGAGCTGTTGTTCGGTGTCATCCCACTCGGCCAGCAGCCGCCGCGCCAATGGCAAGAGCACCTCGCCCTCGGCGGTCAGGCTGACGCTGCGGGTGGTGCGGGTGAACAGCGCACCCCCGAGGTTTTCTTCCAGCGCCTTGATGGTCAGGCTCAGGGCCGGCTGTGAAATGTGCAGGTGCTCCCCAGCCTGGGCGAAGCTCTGGAACTTGGCCACGCTGGCAAAGGCGCGAAGCTGCTTGACGTTCACGGGCGGGGCCTCTTTTGCAAATATTATCAATTGATCACGAAAACAAAATTAACAAATCAGTCGCCAAGCGTGAACATGCCACTACTCTCCATTTCCTACAAGGCGACAGAAGACCATGGCCGGACTCGACAAGCGCGTCACCAGCTATGAACAGGCCCTCGACGGGCTTACCGATGACATGACCGTGCTGGCCGGGGGCTTTGGCCTGTGCGGCATCCCGGAAAACCTGATTGCCGAGGTCAAGCGGCGTGGCGTGAAAGGCCTCACGGTGGTTTCCAACAACTGCGGCGTTGATGGCTTTGGCTTGGGCGTGCTGCTCGAGAACCGCCAGATCCGCAAGATGATCGCGTCCTATGTGGGGGAAAACGCCGAGTTCGAACGGCAGTTGCTCAGCGGCGAGCTGGAAGTGGAGCTGACGCCCCAAGGCACCCTGGCGGAAAAAATGCGCGCGGGCGGTGCCGGCATTCCTGCCTTCTTCACCGCTACCGGCTATGGCACACCCGTTGCCGAAGGCAAGGAAGTGCGTGAATTCAACGGCCGTGCCTACATCCTCGAGGAATGCATTACCGGTGATTTCGCAATCGTCAAAGGTTGGAAGGCCGACCATTACGGCAATGTCGTGTATCGCAACACCGCGCAGAATTTCAATCCGCTGGCCGCCACCGCCGGCCGCATCACCGTGGTGGAGGTCGAGGAGCTGGTCGAGCCCGGCGTGCTGCTGCCGAGCGAAATCCATACGCCGGGCATCTTCGTCGACCGGGTGATCGTCGGCCAGTTCGAGAAGCGCATCGAAAAACGTACCGTCAAGGCCTGAGCCCTGGCCTCATTCCTACAAGAGAACCTGACCATGGCCCTGACCCGCGAACAAATGGCGCAACGCGTCGCCCGCGAACTCAAAGACGGTTACTACGTCAACCTCGGCATCGGCATTCCCACCTTGGTGGCCAACTACGTGCCGGCCGACATGGACGTGATGCTGCAATCGGAAAACGGCCTGCTCGGCATGGGCGAGTTCCCCACCGAAAGCCAGCTCGACCCGGACATGATCAATGCTGGCAAACAGACCGTGACCGCCCGGCGCGGCGCCTCGATCTTCGATTCGGCGCAGTCGTTCGCAATGATTCGCGGCGGCCATGTCGACCTCACCGTGCTCGGCGCCTTCGAAGTCGACGTGCAGGGCAACATCGCCTCGTGGATGATTCCAGGCAAGCTGGTCAAGGGCATGGGCGGTGCCATGGACCTGGTGGCCGGCGCGGAAAACATCATCGTCACCATGACCCACGCCTCCAAGGACGGGGAATCCAAGCTGCTCGACCGCTGCAGCCTGCCATTGACCGGCGCCGGGTGCATTCGCAAGGTGTTGACCGATCTTGCCTATCTGGAAATCGAGAACGGCGCGTTCATCCTGCGTGAAACCGCGCCGGGGGTGAGCGTGCAGGAGGTGGTCGAGAAAACCGCAGGCAAGCTGATCGTGGCCGATGACGTCAAGGAAATGACCTTCTGAGGCCACGGCTCACGCCTGCATCACGCGACCCATCGGCACTGCCACCGCAGGGGCTGCAACGCAGCCCATCGGGGTTGGCACTGGAACCGGGCAAGGCGCCTTCCTCACCCCTGACGATAGCGCTGCGCCGGTATCCGCATTGACCTATTCCGCAGCCAACCGCGTGCGTGCGTGGCGCTCGGCCTTGTACTGCATCGCCACTGCCGGAGCCGGTTTGGTGGCCCCGGTCTCCAGCCACTGGCGCATGCGACTGGCATCGGCGAAGTGGGTGTACTTGCCAAACGCGTCGAGAATCACCATGGCCACTGGGCGGTTATCCATTTTCGTCAGCAGTACCAGGCAGTGGCCTGCTTCGTTGGTGAAGCCGGTCTTGGTCAGGTTGATGTCCCAGTTACTCTTGTTGACCAGGTGATCGGTGTTGCGAAAGCCCAGGGTGTAATTGGGCTTGCGGAAGGCCACGGTCTTTTCCCGGGTGGTCGACAACTGGCTGAGCATCGGGTAGCTGCGCGAAGCGATCAGCAGCTTGGCCAGGTCGCGGGCGGTAGACACGTTCTGTGTCGACAACCCGGTGGGCTCAACGTAGCGCGTATGGCTCATGCCCAGGCTGCGGGCCTTGGCGTTCATCGCCTTGATGAAGGCGCCATAACCGCCTGGATAATGGTTGGCCAGGCTGGTGGCGGCGCGGTTCTCCGATGACATCAAGGTGATCAGCAGGGTTTCGCGGCGGTTCAGCTCGCTGCCCAGGCGCACGCGGGAATAGATCCCCTTCATGTCGGGGTTGTTGGCGATGGTCATGGTGAGCATTTCATCCATCGGCAACTTGGCGTCCAACACTACCATGGCGGTCATCAGCTTGGTCACCGAGGCGATGGGCAGTACGCGTTCGGCGTGGCTGGAATACAGCTCCTGCCGGGTGTTGAGGTCAATCAGCAAGGCGCTGCCGGAGGCCAGGTGCAGTGTGGCCGGGTCGCGCGGCTTCTGGGTCGCGGTTTGTGCGGCCGCTGCAGTGGGGAGCATTGCAGCGCCTGTGAGCAACAACAGCAGGCTGAGAATGGACAGGGAAGATTTCACGTCGAGACTCACTAAGTGTGGGTATGTCATTGGCTGTAAAGGGCTTTTGCCCCTCAAAAACCGGCGCATTGTGGAGTATGGGCCAAGCGCTGTCGATTGCTTGTTCAGGCGGCTGAACGGTATGAAAAAAACTTCATGGACCGCGCACGTGGCGCCCGATCCTGAATAAAAAAAAGCCCGCCAGAGCGGCGGGCAATGGGACACGGTGCAACACACGACAAATACGTTCAGGCAGGCTACCAGCGCGGCGGCGGGCCATAGTAGTAACCCGGCGGCGGGCCGTAATAGCGCCGGTACTGCGGCGGCGGCGGAGGCGGCATGGGCACATAGCGCTCGACCACGTAAGGTTGTTCGTAATAGACCGGCTGGGGAGGTGCCTGGACATAGACCGGCGGCGGCGCGTAATAGGTGGGTTGGCGCTCCACATACACCGGGCGGTCATGGCCGCCCGACACTGCCGCGCCTACCACCGCGCCTACCACCGCCGCGCCCAGTACCGGCCCTGCGCCACGCCAGCCATGGGCGGCAGCCGGGCCACTCACGGCCAGGGCACCGATCAGCAACGCGATCACGGGCATGTGACGCTTCATACACAATCCTCGCAAGACACCCCTCGCTTGGGGCGTAACACTATGACCGCAGTTTCCCCGGCTTGCGCAGGGTGCCTGGGTAAAGGTTTTGTAAGGTCGGACAAACGGCTGAGGCCCGTAGGAATCTTAGGTGAATCGCTTCTGCATCTGCCCTCAGGTTTGTAGGATATGTTCTATAGCCCCATGCAGGCCCCTGGCGATGCCAGCTTCCCTTCCAAGGAACTACCATGACCCTCACACCCAGCGCAGATACCGTCTTGTGCATCTCCCTGGCCGGACGCCCAGGCACCTTCGGTGTGCGTTTCCATAACCATCTCTATCAGCAGATGGGCCTGAACTATTACTACAAGGCCATGACCACCCAGGACCTGCCCGCCGCTGTATCGGGCATCCGTGCCCTGGGCATTCGCGGCTGCGGCGTGTCGATGCCGTTCAAGGAAGCGTGCATGGCGCTGGTCGATGAGATAGATCCTTCGGCGGCGGCCATCGATTCGATCAACACCGTGGTCAACGACGCCGGCCACCTCAGGGCCTACAACACCGATTATCTGGCCGTACGCCAGCTGCTCGAAAGCCGTCAGGTCGACCCGAACACTGCCTTTGCCCTGCGTGGCAGTGGCGGAATGGCCAAGGCGGTCGCCTGTGCCCTGCGCGACAGCGGCTTTACCGACGGCACGCTAGTGGCGCGTAACGAACAAGCGGGCCGCGAGCTGGCCGATGCCTGCGGCTACCGCTGGGTGCGCGAGCTGGGCGAGCTCAGCCCGCCGATGCTGATCAATGTGACGCCCATCGGCATGGCCGCAGGCCCTGAGGCCGAACAGCTGGCCTTCACCGAGGCCGCCATTGCCGCCGCGCAATGGGTGTTCGATGTGGTGGCGATGCCCGAGCGCACGCCGTTGATCAAGCACGCCGAGGCTGCGGGCAAATCGGTGATTACCGGCTTGGAGGTGATCGCCTTGCAGGCGCTCGAGCAGTTCGTGCTGTACACCGGCGTACGCCCGAGCGAGGCCCAGGTACAGCAAGCCATCGCGTTTGCTCGTCAGGCTTGAGTCGCTGCGAGCGTGCGCCCGATAGCCTCAGGATGACGCATGCACAGGGCAGGGCGCGGTGCCTGGGGCAGGGTTTACGATGAGGTCCGCTCCTGCGCAGGGACTCGGCCCTGACGCGGGTGCTGCCAAGGCACCCGCGCGGGTGCGTCAGAAGCACCGGGCCTGCGCGTCGAGCTGCTGGTCCACCAGCCAACGACCGTGGGCCAGCGCCGCGTGCTGCGCGTGGTCCAGGTTGGCCATGAATTTCATGTCGACCGGCAGGGACAACCGTCGACTCACATGCCCCTCGGGATCAGTGATCAGGCAGCCGGCGGCGTAGGGCAGGGGAGAATCGGGATGGGCCATCACACTGGCGGTGATGGTGTGTTCACGGTGCTGGCAGTGGAGGGTTTGCATGGTGCCTACCTCGCTGTGGTCAGGAAGGTGCTACTTGCGTGATACCACAGCCAGGCTGAACGCGGTGGGCGCCCGACGAACGTCAGGCGCCCGAAGGCATTACATCGCTGCCGGCTGAATGATTTCAACCCAGTAGCCGTCGGGGTCCTTGATGAACGCCAGGTGTTTCATGCGGCCGTCGGTCAGGCGTTTCTGGAACGGCACGTTCAGGGCCTCGAAGCGGGCGCAGGCCGTGGTCACGTCCGGTACGGAAATGCAGATGTGGCCAAAGCCGCGCGGGTCGCTGTTGCCATCGTGGTAGGCGAAGTCAGCGTCGTTCTCGGTACCGTGGTTGTGGGTCAGCTCCAGTACGCCCGGAATCGACTTCATCCACTGATGACGCGCATCGTCGTCGGCTGGAATGCTGCTTTTATCGGCCAGGGCCAGGAAGTACAGGCTGAAACCTGCCTCCGCGAAGTCACGTTTGTCGACCAGGGTGAAGCCCAGAACCCGGGTGTAGAAGTCCAGCGATTTCTCGATGTCCTTGACCCGCAACATGGTGTGGTTGAACACGAAGTTGTGAGTGGCGGCGTCGGGTTGCGCGGTGATGCCGGGCAAGGTGTGCAGATCGTTCAGGCTCATGGGGTCTCCAGAAAACAAGGCCGGGCCTGTGGCGCCAGCGAAACAGACAGGCAAGCATGATACGGAAGAAATACGATCACACAAATGAAAGCGCCCCGCACGAGGTGCGGGGCGCTGGAATTAGAGGCCCGCATGTGCGGGCGCGTGATGGGGTCGCTAGTCCTTTAGCTGGTTTGATAATGCCCCCAGCGCTGTGAAAAATCTGTGAAGCGTTCGTTGATGTTTCATGAGCGCAGCCAGGTTTCCACCGTGTCACTGCCATATTGCTGTTTCCAGGCCTTCAGGCCGCGGTGATTGCCGCCTTTGGTCTCGATCATTTCACCGTTGTGCGGGTTCTCGTAGACTTTCATGACACGTGGCCGGCGGTGCTGCTTGGCCGCTGGCGCAGGCGCCTTGCTGGTGACGTTGGGATCGAGGATGGCGACGATTTCACGCAGCCCTTTGTCGTAGCTCTTCATCAAGTCGAGAAGTTTTTTCTCGAATTCGATTTCGCGCTTGAGGCCGGCGTCCTGTTTCATTGATTCGAGTTGTGCAAGTTGATCTTTCAGGGCTTTTTCTGCAGCGCGAAACTCGGCGAGTCTGGACATTGGCATCACTCCTGGAAAACGGCCGTGGCCGGGCGTACGAACAGGATGTCGACTAGTGCCGCCTGCCACATGAAGGGGGGTGAAACTGTTCGTTGAATGGGAGTGTAGTTGTCAGTCCGTAATGGGTAAACCTAAACTTTCCAGAAAAATGGCGTAACTAGTTACTCGCTCACACTAAGTATTTTGTACAAAAGATTTTGCGCGCGCGGGAAACTAAACCGCAGTATGCCTGGTGATGCGCCGCGCCCTTTAATTGAAGGTGGAGACACTCGATGAAACAGCTGTTACTGATCGGTATCGGTCCCGGCGATCCGCAACAGATCACGCTGCAGGCCGTCGATGCACTTCGCCGCGCCCAGGTGTTCTTCCTGTTGAACAAGGGCTCGCCCACCCATGAACTGGTCGATGCTCGCCGTCAGTTATTGCAGCAGCATGTGCCTGATGGCGATTATCGGGTGGTGGAAGTTACCGACGCCGTGCGCGATGGCCAGGGCGGCGATTATGTGGGTGCGGTCCAGGCCTGGCACCTGCAGCGTGCCATGTTGTACCAACGCCTGCTCGAAGAGCACTTGCAGCCGGGAGAGCTCGGCGCCTTTCTGTTATGGGGCGACCCCGGTTTGTATGACAGTACCGTGCGTATCCTGGAACGGGTGCGAGAACTCGGCACGCAGGTGGCGATCGAGATCATTCCTGGTATCAGCAGCGTGCAAGCGCTGGCTGCTCGCCATGCGATTGCGCTGAACCGTATTGGCGAGCCGCTGACGGTATTGCCCGGTCGGCAACTGGCCAGACACGACCGCATCGATAACGTCGTCGTGATGCTCGATGGGCAGTGCACGTTCACTCAGATCGACGCCGAGGGCCTGTTCATTTACTGGGGCGCCTACATAGGCACGCCCGATGAGCAGCTGATCGCCGGGCCGCTGAGTGAAGTGAAAGACAGGATAGTGCAAGTACGCGAAGAGGCTCGTGCCCGTAAAGGCTGGATCATGGACACGTACTTACTAAGAAGGATGCCGTGTTGAGCGGGTTCAGCGCTCGCCCAGAATCGCTTCGACCTTGAGCCGCAGCTGGTCGATGCTGAACGGTTTGCCAATCATGTGCATGCCGGCTGGTACGTTCAGGCTTTCTGCGTAGCCGCTGGCGAAGAGCACGGGCAGGTCAGGACGCATGTCCCGCGCCAGTTGGGCAAGGTCCTGGCCGCTCATGTCTGGTAGACCGATATCGGTCATGAGCAGGTCCAGGGGCTGAGTCGCATCCTTGAGAATGCTCAGCGCCTGGGCAGCGTCCGCTGCTTCGAGCACCGAGTACTCCAGTTCCTCGAGCACTTCGACCGTCAGCATCCGGACAATGTCGTCGTCTTCGACAACCAGTAAAGGCATGGATAGATCCTGTTAAATAGGTGTGTCTACTCAGTGCCTGGCAACGGGTAGAAGTTCCGCAGGATACCAGTGCGGTGCACTGCGATGGAACGATTGGGGCCTGCCAATTATCCAAGGCTGGCTAAAGGCCTGCCTTGGGCGAAAAAGCCCGGTAGACTGTGGCCCCTTTGCAAGGCGGCGCGGCCGACCGGCATCGCCGAGGCCAGGGCAGGCCGGGCCGTTTTTCCATGCACCGTTCAACAGACCTCATTCGCTCGGGCGTTACCCAATGATTCAAGCAGCTTCGATGGACCAACGCAGCTTTCGCAAGCTGCTCAGCCGCAACGTTGGCCTGCCCTTGGGCGTGGGTCTGCTGGGGGCCGTGGCCTTCGTGACGATCGTCAGCTACCTGCTGACGGCCATGAGGTGGGTAGAGCACACCGACCGTGTCATCAGCAACGCCAACGAGACCGTCAAGTTGTCGATCGACATGGAAACCGGCATGCGCGGCTTCCTCATCACCGGCGACGAACGTTTCCTCGACCCCTACGAGGTGGCCAAGCCGCAGATTTTCGGCAGCCTCAATGCGCTGCGGGAAATGGTCAGCGACAACCCGCAGCAGGTCGATCGCATCGAGCGCCTGAAATCGCTGCAAGGCGCATGGAACGACTTCGGGACCGAAATCATCAATCAGCGTCGCACCAACGGTAACTTCCGCGAGTCGATCGGCAGTGGTCGGGGCAAGCGGATCACCGATGAGATGCGCAAGGAATTTGCCACCTTCATCGGTCAGGAACAGCAGTTGCGCATGACCCGTACCGATACGGTAAGCACAACCACCACCCTGGCCATCAGCGGCTTCGTCCTTTTCATCGTGGCGCTCACCGCCTTGCTGGCCTACCTGGGGCGCCGCGATCTGCTGGCCCTGTCAGCCAGCTACGATGAAAACCTCTGGGCCCAGCAGCGCGCGGCCGAACGCCTGGAGCACCAGGCCTGGCTGCGCAGCGGGCAGACACAACTGTCGGGCGAAGTGTTGGGCCAACTGACCTTGCCGCTACTGGGCAACAGTATCCTCAAGTTCTTCGCCAGCTACCTGGGCAGTGTGGTCGGCGCTGTCTATGCGCGTGATGAGCATGGCCAATTGATCCGCGTGGCCAGCTACGGCCTGGATGCCGAGCAACAGGCCCGTGAGCAGCGGCTGTCTGCCCATGAGGGTCTGCTCGCCCAAGCGGTGAAGCAATCGCGCCTGGTGCGTCTGGACAACCTGCCCGAAGGCTTCCACCGCCTGAGCTCGGGCCTTGGCAGCGGCTTGCCGCGCAGCGCCATGCTGGTGCCGGCCAGCCACGACGGCGAGGTCAATGGGGTCATCGAGCTGGGCTTTCTGCGCCCGCTGCAACCTCGCGATGAAGAGTTGCTCGAGCTGCTCGCCGAGAGCCTGGGCACCTCCATCGAAAGCGCACGTTACCGCCAGCGTCTGCAGGAAGTGCTGGCCGAAACCCAGCAGCTCAATGAGGAACTGCAGGTCCAGCAGGAAGAGTTGAAGACCGCCAACGAAGAGCTCGAAGAGCAGTCGCGGGTGCTCAAGGAGTCCCAGGCGCACCTGGAAACCCAGCAGGCCGAGCTAGAACAGACCAACGAGCAACTGGCCGAGCGCACCGACGCGCTCGATCGCAAGAACAGCGAGCTCAATCTGGCGCAGAAAGAGCTGCAGGCCCGCGCTGACGACCTGCAGCGCTCCAGCCAGTACAAGTCCGAGTTCCTCGCCAACATGTCCCACGAGCTGCGCACCCCGCTCAACAGCTCGCTGATTCTGGCCAAGCTGCTGGGCGAAAACGCCAGCGGCAATCTCACTGCAGAACAGGTCAAGTTTGCCGACTCCATCTATTCCGCCGGCAACGACTTGCTCAACCTGATCAACGACATTCTCGACATCGCCAAGGTCGAAGCAGGCAAGTTGGACATGCGCCCTGAAACCACCCGTGTCGAACGCCTGGTCGATGGCTTGCGCGGCATGTTCCAGCCGCTGGCAGCCGACAAGGGCCTGACGCTCGAGGTGCAGATTCAAGGGCAGGTGCCGGCCACCCTGTACACAGACCGTCAACGCCTGGAGCAGATCCTCAAGAACCTGCTGTCCAATGCCATCAAGTTCACCGAGCAGGGCAAGGTCAGCCTGACCATCAGCCATGCGCCGGAGCAGGGCATCGTCTTCGCCGTGCAGGACAGCGGCATCGGCATCGCCGCCGACCAGCAGCAAGCGATCTTCGGCGCGTTCCATCAGGTCGATGGCACCAGTAACCGTCGCTACGGCGGCACAGGCCTGGGCTTGTCGATTTCGCGCGACCTGGCGCAGCTGCTTGGTGGGCAGATCACCGTGCGCAGCCAGCCGGGGCAGGGCAGCCTGTTCAGCCTGGCATTGCCGGAACGCTACGAGGCCGACGAGCTGTCTGGCCAGGCCCCGGCCGTGCAACCCGTGCTCGAGCGTCTGCAGGCAGCTCCCAGCCCGGCGCCCAGCCTGCCGGTGCCCAGCGCGACACTTCCCCCAGCCTTTACCGACGACCGCGATCTGGCCCCCTTCAGCAATCGCTGCATCCTGGTCATCGAAGACGAACCGAACTTCGCCCGCATCCTCTATGACCTCGCCCGTGAGCTGGGCTACAACTGCCTGCACGCCCAGGGTGCCGACGAAGGCTTCGAGCTGGCTTCGCGCTATCTGCCAGACGCCGTGCTGCTGGACATGCGCCTGCCGGATCATTCCGGGCTGACCGTGCTGCAGCGCTTGAAGGAACAGGCCGAAACCCGGCACATCCCGGTGCACGTGATTTCGGTGGAAGACCGGGTGGAGGCTGCCCTGCACATGGGCGCCATTGGTTACGCGGTCAAACCCGCGACCCGCGACCAGCTCAAGGAGGTGTTCGGTCGCCTCGAAGCCAAGCTGACGCAAAAGCTAAAGCGCATCCTGCTGGTGGAAGACGACGACCTGCAGCGCGAGAGCATCGCCCGGCTGATCGGCGACGAGGACATCGAGATCACCGACGTGGCCACGGCCCACGAGGCATTGGACCTGCTGCGCGAAAACATCTATGACTGCATGATCATCGACCTCAAGCTGCCGGACATGCTCGGCAACGAGCTGCTCAAGCGCATGACCGCCGAAGACATCCGCGCCTTCCCGCCGGTGATCGTCTACACCGGGCGCAACCTGACCCGTGAAGAAGAAGCCGAGCTGCTCAAGTATTCGCGCTCGATCATCATCAAGGGTGCCCGCTCGCCGGAGCGTCTGCTGGACGAGGTGACGCTGTTCCTGCACCAGGTCGAATCGCAGCTGTCCCACGAGCGTCAGCGCATGCTCAAGACCGCGCGCAGCCGCGACAAGGTGTTCGAGGGGCGGCGCATCCTGCTGGTCGATGACGATGTGCGCAATATCTTCGCCCTCACCAGTGCGCTGGAGCACAAGGGGGCTGTGGTGGTGATCGGCCGCAACGGCCGCGAAGCCATCGAGCGACTGGAGCAGCACGACGACATCGACCTGGTGCTGATGGACGTGATGATGCCGGAGATGGATGGCTATGAAGCCACCCGGCTGATCCGCCAGCAACCGCGCTGGCGCAAGCTGCCGATCATTTCGGTGACGGCCAAGGCGATGAAGGACGACCAGCAGCGTTGTCTGCAGGCCGGTGCCAACGATTACCTGGCCAAGCCCATCGACCTGGATCGACTGTTCTCGCTGATCCGCGTGTGGCTGCCGCAACTGGAGCGAATTTGACTATCGACCGCGATACCGAGATCGAAATCAGGCTGCTCATCGAGGCGATCTACCTCAAGTACAGCTATGACTTTCGCGATTACTCCGGCGCTTCGATCAAGCGCCGGATTCTTCATGCCGTGAACCAGTTCGAGTGCCGCACCGTGTCGGCCTTGCAGGAACGCGTGCTGCACGATCCGAGCATGTTCATGGAGCTGCTGCAGTACCTGACGATTCCGGTCAGCGAAATGTTCCGCGACCCCAGCCACTTCCTGGCCTTGCGCACGGAAGTGGTGCCATTGCTGCGCACCTGGCCTTCGATCAAGGTCTGGATTGCCGGCTGCAGCACGGGAGAGGAGGTTTATTCCATGGCCATCCTTCTGCGTGAAGAGGGCTTGCTCGAACGCAGCATTCTGTATGCCACCGACATCAACCCCTATTCGCTGGAGCGGGCCAAGCAAGGCATCTATTCGCTGCAGAACATCGACACCTACGCGCAGAACTACCGCGAGGCAGGCGGGCGTCGGGACTTTTCCGAGTACTACACCGCCGCCTACGGCAACGCCATCATGGACAGCAGCCTGCGCGACAACGTGACCTTCGCCGACCACAGTCTGGCCACCGACAGCGTGTTTTCCGAAACCCAGCTGGTGTCGTGCCGCAATGTGATGATCTATTTCAACAAGGCACTGCAAGACCGGGCATTCGGGCTGTTTCACGAGTCGCTGTGCCACCGCGGTTTCCTGGTGCTGGGCAGCAAGGAGTCGGTGGACTTTTCCGCCTATGCTGATCGTTTCAAGGCGCTGGTGCGCCCTGAGCGGATCTTTCGCAAATCATGAACACGCCTCATGCCATCGTCATCGGCGCATCGGCCGGCGGGGTCGCCGCATTGTTCGAGGTGCTCGGGCTGCTACCGCCGGCATTCAGCCTGCCGGTGTTGTGTGTGCTGCACCTGCCGCAAGATCGCCCCAGCCACCTGGCTGCCGTGCTGCAACAGCGCCTGGGACGGCCGGTGCATGAAGCGCGTGACAAGGAAAGCATCATGTCAGGAAGCATCTATGTCGCAGGCCCGGGGTATCACCTGTCGGTCGAGCGCGATTTGAGCCTGTCGCTGAGCCAGGAAGAGCCGGTGCATTTTTCCCGGCCGGCCATCGACTTCCTCTTCGAGTCCGCCGCCGATGCGTATGGTGCGGATCTGATGGGCATCGTGCTCACGGGTGCCAATCAGGACGGCGCCAGAGGGCTTGCCAGAATCAAACAACAGGGCGGCCGGACCGTGGTCCAGGACCCCAATGAAGCACAGGTCGGGCTGATGCCTCAGGCAGCACTGGCGTTGCATGCCCCTGACCACATTCTTTCTCTAAGCGGTATCGGGCACTTGCTCGCCACCTTGGAACCCCGCGCATGCTAAGCCACCTCACCGCGAAACTGCTGATCGTCGACGACCTGCCGGAAAACCTGCTGGCCCTCCAGGCCCTGATCCAGGGCGAGGACCGCGAGGTGCATCAGGCGTTGTCGGCCGACCAGGCACTGTCGCTGCTGCTCGAACATGATTTCGCCCTGGCCATCCTCGATGTCCAGATGCCTGGCATGAACGGTTTCGAGCTGGCCGAGCTGATGCGCGGCATGGAAAAGACCAAGCACATTCCGATCGTTTTCGTCAGTGCGGCCGGGCGCGAGATGGATTACGCCTTCAAGGGCTACGAAAGCGGTGCGGTAGATTTCCTGCACAAGCCGCTCGACACCTTGGCGGTGAAGAGCAAGGTCACCGTGTTCGTTGACCTGTTTCGCCAGCGCCAGGTGCTCGACCGCCAGCTCGAGGCCCTGGAGCGCGGCCGTCAGGAGCAGGCGTTGCTGCTGGCCAGGCTGCAGTCGACCCAGGCTGACCTGCAGCACGCGGTGCGCATGCGCGATGACTTCATGTCGATCGTTTCGCACGAGGTGCGTACGCCGCTCAATGGCCTGATTCTGGAGACTCAACTGCGCAAGATGAACCTGGCCCGTGGCAACCTTGCCGCGTTCAGCACGGACAAGCTGCACTTGATGGTCGAGCGCGACGAACGGCAGATCAATAGCCTGATCCGGCTGGTCGAAGACATGTTGGACGTGTCGCGGATCCGCACGGGCAAGTTGTCGATCCGGCCCAAGGTGTTTGACTTGTGTGCGTTGCTGCACAACCTGGTCGAGCGGTTCAGTGCCCAGGCCGAGTCGTTGGACACGCAGATCGAGCTCAGCGCCGCATGCCCGATGCTGGGCGAGTGGGATGAGTTCCGAATCGAGCAGGTGCTGGCCAATCTGCTGTCCAATGCGCTGCGCTATGGCGATCACAAGACGGTGCATGTGCGGCTGCATCAGGACGGCGACGCGGCGTGTGTGCAGGTGCAGGACCAGGGCATCGGCATCAGCCAGCCGAACCAGAAACGTATTTTCCAGCAGTTCGAGCGGGTCTCGGCGCAGCACGCCCGCAGCGGCTTGGGCCTGGGGCTGTATATCTCCGAGCAGATCGTGCTGGCCCATGGCGGGCGTATCGAGGTCGACAGCGAAGAGGGCCAAGGCTCGACGTTCAGCGTTTTTCTGCCGCTTTGCGCGGCACCGACACAAAGCGATCAGGCGCAGGCAACCTCTGCGTGAGCCTGGGGTCATAGGGGCAGCTTGTTGAATTTGAAGGCGTTGCCATGAGTGAAGATGCACAAGATGTAGTGCTGATCGTCGAGGACGAAGAAGCCATACGGATTATTTTGCAGGACTACCTGTCCGGCGAGGGTTACCACGTGCTGGTGGCTGAAGACGGCGCGCAGGCCTTCGCGATTCTGGCCAGCAAGCCGCATCTGGACCTGATCGTGACCGACTACCGGCTTCCCGGCGGGATCTCCGGTGTGCAGATCGCCGAGCCGGCCGTGAAGCTGCGGCCTGACCTGAAGGTGATCTTCATCAGTGGCTATCCGGCGGAAATCCGCGAGTCCGACAGCCCGATCGCCCATAAGGCGCCGATCCTGGCCAAACCCTTTGATCTGGCGACCTTGAAAGAGCAGATCCAGAATCAGCTCAGATAACCTCTGCGCCTGCTGTTGATCACGCTTTCAGGTGTTTTGGCGGGCGCACTGCACTACCGCTGTGGCAGCCGCTGCTTGCCTTCACATGCCAGGCACGCAGCGCTTGCCTGGCTGCGCTCGAGGCATGCAGGCGCAGCCCGGCCTTTACCCGCGTTGGCTTCGCCAACTGCGAAGCGGTGAGCCGCCCAATGGCTGCTACAGTTTTTGTAATACTTTCTCGCTGTGAGATTTATCTAACTGAGCTGTAGGATTATTTTCCGTATTTTCCAGCAAGGTCCCTATGAGCGCTTTCTCCGAGCCTCCCTGTGTGTGGTCGCCACGACCGTCCTGCCTGTCTCCCTTTCTTGACCCTGCCGCGAGTATCCGTTGATGGAATGGCTAGCTGACCCCACGGCCTGGCTAGGCCTGCTTACGCTCATCGTGCTCGAACTGGTGCTGGGTATCGACAACCTGGTGTTCATCGCCATCCTTGCCGACAAGCTTCCGCCGCATCAGCGCGACCGTGCGCGGATCATCGGCCTGAGTCTGGCGCTGATCATGCGCCTGGGCTTGCTGGCGAGCATTTCCTGGATGGTCACCCTCACCGAGCCATTGTTCGAGGTATTCGGCAAAAGCTTCTCGGGCCGCGACCTGATCATGCTGTTCGGCGGCGTGTTCCTGCTGTTCAAGGCAACCATGGAGCTGCATGAGCGCTTGGAAGGGCATGAGCCGCAGAGCCAGGGCGCGCTGCGTTATTCGGCATTCTGGCCCATCGTGGCGCAGATCGTGGTGCTCGACGCGGTGTTCTCGCTCGATGCGGTGATCACGGCCGTGGGCATGGTCGAGCACCTGTCGGTGATGATGATTGCGGTGATTTTCTCCATCGGCATCATGATCGTGGCCAGCAAGCCGCTGACCCGCTTCGTCAATGCCCACCCCACCGTCATCATGCTGTGCCTGGGCTTCTTGATGATGATCGGCTTCAGCCTGACGGCCGAAGGCTTGGGCTTCCACATCCCCAAAGGCTATCTGTATGCGGCCATCGGCTTCTCGCTGCTGATCGAGCTGTTCAATCAACTGGCCCGTGCCCGTCGCAAGCGCAGCGTGCAGAGCCATCGCCCGCTGCGCGAGCGCACCGCCCATGCCGTGCTGCGTCTGCTGGGTGGCCGCCGGGTCAGCAGCGATGAAGTCGGTGACGAGATCGCCGACATGGTCGAAGGCGGCGACAGCGAAGTGCTGTTCGATCGCCGTGAGCGGGTGATGATCAGTGGCGTGCTGCACCTGGCCGAGCGGCCGATCCGTACGGTGATGACCGCACGAGCCGAGGTCGATGCCATTGACCTGGCGCTCGACCCACAGGGCAACGCGCTGAACCTGGCCCACTCGCCGTATTCACGCCTGCCGGTGATCCGCGCCGGGCGTATCGAGGAGCCGCTGGGTTATGTGCACAAGAAGGAGCTGCTCAAGGCCGTGTTGTCTGGCGAGCAGCCGGACCTGGAAAGCATGGTCCAGGTGCCGTTGAACCTGCTGGAAAGCTTCAGCATCCTCAACGCACTGGAGCAGATGCGCAGCCAGTCGACGCACATCGCTTTCGTGGTCAACGAATTCGGTGACTTCACGGGCCTGCTGACCATGACCGACATTCTCGAGTCGATTGCCGGCGAGTTGCCCGATGCCAGCGAGATCGGCGGCCCGGAGATCGTCGAGGACACCCTCGGTTTCATCGCCAGCGGCGCCTTGAACCTGAGCCAGGTGCAGGCGCGAACCGGCTTTGCTGCCCGCGCCACCGAGGATTACCAGACCCTCGCGGGCCTGGTGATGAGCCTGCTCGACCGTTTGCCGGTCATCGGCGACCGCCTGAGCTGCAACGGCTGGACCCTGACCGTGGTCACGGTCGAAGAGCGGCGCGTGCGCCAGGTCCACCTCAGTCGCGACGACGCTGGCGCAACAGATGCCTGACGCCTTCGAGGACCAGCACCAGCACAGCGGCCCAGATCGGCAGGTAGGTCAGCCACTGGTCGGGGCCGATGGTCTCGCCCAGCAGCAACGCCACGCCCACCAGCAGCACGGGCTCGACGTAGCTGAGCAGGCCGAACAGCGTGAAGGGCAGCAGGCGGCTGGCCAGGACATATGAAATCAGCGCTCCGGCGCTGATCGCCCCCAACACCGGGATCAGCAGGTAAAGCCCTGAGTGCGCGGCCAGGTCGGTCGGTGACAAGGGGCCCTGTACGACGAAATAGATCGCCCACGGCAGCAACAGAAACATGTCCCACCACAACCCGCCCAGGTGGTCGCTCTGGCAGCGCTTGCGCAGGACGAAATACACCGGGTAACCCAGCATCACCACCAGCGTTTCCCAGGCAAAGCTGCCGTGCTGGTACAGCTCGTGGGCCACGCCCAGCGCAGCGCAGGCCACCGCCACACCCTGCAGCCGTGACAGGCGCTCGCCATACACCAGCCGGCCTGTGGTCACCATGGCCAGGGGCAGCAGGAAGTAACCCATCGACACTTCCAGGCTGCGCCCGTGCAACGGTGCCCAGAGAAACAGCCACAACTGAATGCCCATCAGCCACGAGGTGCCGAGCATGCCCAGCAGCAGCAGCGGCGTGCGCCGCACCCGTGCAAACAGCTCGCCCACGCGCTGCCAGTCCTTGGAGGCGAGCATGAACAGCGTCAGGCAGGGAAGCGTCAGCAAGGTGCGCCAACCGAAGATTTCCTCGCCGTCCAGTGGCGCAAGCAGGGAGGTATAGAAGTACATCACGGCGAACAGACACGACGCCAAGACCGAAATTACGATGCCCTTAGACACGACCGCCTCTTCTGAACGTTGAACCCATGGTCAATCGGGAATGATCTCAGGGGGTGATGCCTTGGACAAGGTCGGCGCACTCGGGCGTGCGGCCAGAGACTTGAGGAAGTCGGCCACGGGCATGGGCCGGGCAAACAGGTAGCCTTGCTGGTAGTCCACCGTGTGGCGGTCGAGGTAGTCACGTTGCTCTGCGGTCTCGACCCCTTCGGCGACGATGCCCAGGCCGAGCTTGCCACACAGCTCGATGATGCTTTCCAGAATGTGCAGCGACAGCGCGTCACCGCCGATCATGGCCACGAAGCTCTGGTCGATCTTCAGGTAGTCGATGCGGAACTGGCGCAGGTAGTTGAGGCTGGACTGGCCGGTGCCGAAGTCATCGAGAGCGATCATCACGCCCATGTCATGCAGCTTGTTGAACAGCTCCAGGGTGGTCGGGCTCGGTTCGATCAGCTTGCGTTCGGTGAGCTCCAGGGTCAGGGCGATGCGCCCGGGTGGGAACTGCGCGAGAAAGCGTGCGCAATCGTCCAGCAGGCTCAGGTCGCGGCAGTGGTCGGCAGTGATGTTGAAGGCGATGTGGAAGTGCTCGTCGAGCAACGGCGCGAAGGGCGCCAGGCTTGTGGCAGTGTGCTCCATCAAGGCACGGGTCATGGGCACGATCTGGCCACTGTGTTCGGCGTAGGGAATGAACAGGTCCGGGCGCACCAGACCGTCCTTGGGGTGCTGCCAGCGCATCAGCACCTCCACCCCCGACCACTTGTAGTCGCCGCGGCGCACCACCGGTTGCAGGTAGGGTACGAACTCATTGGCCTGCAACGCCCGCTCGATTTCTGCGCGCGGTGAGGTGGCGCGGCGGATCTGCCAGCGGCAGGCGCTGCCGGCCAGCAGCCCGAGTAATACCAGCAGGCCGAACAGGGCAGGGTAGTGGCCGAGCATGTAGGCCATTGTGTGGTCTTCGTTCAGGCCGGCCTGCACGCTGAGCGGGAAGCGCGTCGAGGCCATTTGCACGGAGGCCTTTCCAGCGCTGGGTGGAGTGCCGGTGCGCACCTGGCCTTCTGCCCCGATCCAGTGGTCTCCCACGCGTATCTGCACGGGCAGCTCGGGGTCGCTCAGGCGCAGGAAGGTCAGTACATGCTCGCCGTCCACGGTGACCAGCACGCCACGGCCGGCATTGCCGAGACGGTATACCAGCAGCGGGTGGCCGGGGGTCACCGAGTTGCCGTCCATCAGCCACAGGGTGCCTTCGGTGTAGTCATTGATGTCGACGGCCTCGTCGTAACCGCCGAGCAGTGAGGTGCAGTAGACACGGTCATGATCGAACAGCACGGTGGAGCGCACGAAGGCGTTACGGGTGACTTCGGCGCGCAATGGCAAACTGGCGCTTTCGCAGGGCTGGCCGGCCAACGGCAGCAGCGTGCGGGCCGTGCGTGACAGCTGCTCGAGGATCAGTTCACTTTGCCGAAGTACCTGCAGGGCCGCTGCCTGGCTTTGCTCGTGCAGCTCGCGTTCGGCCTGCCAGCGCATGACCGCCATACCGCCCAGCAGCGGGAGCAGGCCGACGGTCCAGGGCAGAAGGGTACGCCAGCTCCAGCGAGCAGGACGAAGGGCCGTGAGGGGCATACTGATCTAACCTTGTTGCAGAGGGAAATCTTGCCCACAGGATAGCCGTTTGTCGGCCTCAGGCAATAACGACCAGGCGACAAATTCTTTTACGCTCTATAGAATCCGATTACGGATAAAACAATAAGCTCTCCGCCGGAGGGCACGTCCTCAGAGACCCTGCGTATGGCGCGCTATGGCTTCAAGCTGATCATTGGTGGTTTTCTCGCCCGCAGTGTGCGCGGCGTGCCGTGTGCGCCGCCTGTCTGACAGAAAAATCCAGCTGCTACTCACGACTGATTTTTACTGCTGACAAGGATACTTCCATGACCGATCTTTTCGACAATCCCATGGACCTGATGGGCTTCGAGTTCATCGAGCTGGCATCCCCCACGCCCGGCGCGCTGGAACCGGTATTCAAGGCGCTGGGCTTCACGCATGTCGCCACTCATCGCTCCAAGGCTGTGCACCTGTACCGCCAGGGCGATATCAACCTGATCCTCAACAACGAGCCCAAGAGCGTCGCATCCTATTTTGCGGCCGAGCATGGCCCGTCGGTCTGCGGCATGGCGTTTCGCGTGCGAAATGCGCATCAGGCGTATGCCCGGGCGCTGGAACTGGGCGCCCAGCCGGTGGAAATCGAAACAGGGCCGATGGAGCTGCGCTTGCCGGCGATCAAAGGTATTGGCGGCGCGCCGCTGTACCTGATCGACCGCTTCGAGGAAGGCAGCTCGATCTATGACATCGACTTCACCTTCCTCGACGGTGTCGACCGCCACCCGCAAGGTGCAGGGTTGAAGATCATCGATCACCTCACGCACAACGTGTACCGCGGGCGCATGGCCTACTGGGCAGGCTTCTATGAAAAGCTGTTCAATTTCCGCGAGATTCGCTATTTCGACATCAAGGGTGAATACACCGGCCTGACGTCCAAGGCCATGACCGCGCCTGACGGCATGATCCGCATTCCGCTCAACGAGGAGTCGTCCAAAGGCGCCGGGCAGATCGAGGAGTTCCTCATGCAGTTCAACGGTGAGGGCATCCAGCATGTGGCGTTTCTCACCGATGACCTGATCAAGACCTGGGACGCACTCAAAGGTATGGGCACGGTGTTCATGACGCCGCCACCGCAGACCTACTATGAAATGCTCGAAGAGCGCCTGCCTGACCACGGTGAACCAGTGGAGGCCTTGCAGTCGCGAGGCATCCTGCTCGATGGTGCCTCCGAGCCCGGGGACCGGCGGCTATTGTTGCAGATCTTCTCTGGCACGCTCTTGGGGCCGGTGTTCTTCGAGTTCATCCAACGCAAAGGTGATGACGGCTTCGGTGAGGGCAATTTCAAGGCGTTGTTCGAGTCGATCGAACGCGATCAGGTGCGACGGGGTGTACTCCAGACCGACTGATGCCAGACGCAGGTGCCGTTGCGACGGCGCCTGTAGCCAGGCTGATGGCTCTTTACCAGCACCAGGTACACGCACGCCCCTGTCACCAGGCCGGTCAGCAGCAGCAGGGGTAGGGCGCGGGTGCCATAAGCCCAGAACATCTGCTGAAAGGTGCCAGCGCTATAGCCTGCATGGATGGTGTAGCCATATTCAGATGAGCGCTTGCTGATCCGGTTGGAGGAGCTGGGTCCCGGATGCTCTCGGGCGTAGCCGTCGTTGCTCATCCAGATCGAGTGATCGCCAACATCCAGTTGCAGCACTTCACCCCGCGCGAACTTTGACAGCTGATGGTGCAGCTGCTGGCCATTGATGCCTGCCAGGAGGGCGCGCTCGTTGCCTGGCCAGGCAAACACCAGAGTGCCGGTCCTGGGGGACGTCGAAGCTTGGCTGGCCAGGCTGACGCGCTGTTCGACGAACTGATTGAACAACCCGACGTTCGCAATCTCCCACCCGCTGGAGCTGCACCAGCTGTCGTCTGGTTGCTTGACGCTCCATGACTGAATCAGCCGGCTGCCGTTGACGCTGGCGAGCGAGTGTGGCGCCAGCGCGGCGCACTTGCCCTGAGGCACGTGGGCGAGATGGTTGCTGGTAACGCGCAGCATGTCAAAAACACGATCCACGACATACAGCGCACGCATGGCATTGCTGCGTGCGGCGGCGTCGAGCGCGCGATCGATCTGTTGCACGATCACCAGCGCGCCACAAAGAACGGGAATCAGGCAGATGCCAAGCATCATCAAGAGCGTGCAGGGATGGCGGAGGGAGGGACGAGTTGATCTCATGGACAGTGGGTCCTCAAGCGGCAGGGGGGCCACGCGCAATACCTGCGCGTAGGGAATCAGGGCAGGTTAGGGGAAAAGCGCTTGCGCTCACGGTGGGCATATTCTTCACGGCGTGCGGACACTGAAGACGGCTGCTGTGGGACTTGTCGCCAAGGCGGGCACTGGGCAATGTGCTAGCCTTGCGTTCTTACCCAGCCCTGGAGGCAGCATGCCGAGCCCTGACAGCACAACCGAAGACCACTACCTGCAGGCAGCGATCGAGCAAGCGCGCCTCGGGGTCGAGGAGGGTGGCATCCCGATCGGATCGGTGCTGGTCCACCGCGGCGAGATCATCGGTCGTGGCCACAACCGCCGCGTGCAGAGCGGCAGCGCGATCTTGCACGGCGAGATGGACGCCCTCGAGAATGCCGGTCGGCAAAGTGCCGCGGTGTACCGTGAGTCCACCTTGTACACCACGCTCTCGCCCTGTCCGATGTGCAGCGGCGCGATCTTGCTGTATGGCATTCGTCGGGTGGTGGTTGGGGAAAACCAGACGTTCATGGGCGAAGAAGCCTTGCTGCGCAGCCGAGGTGTCGACGTTCAGGTCGTCGATGACCCGCAGTGCCAGCACTTGATGAAAACCTTCATCGAACAGCACCCGGCATTGTGGAACGAAGACATCGGGCGATGAGTGCGCAGATCTAGTCTGCCGCTGATCCCGTGCCGATGCGGCATTGCAGCATCAAACCGACGCGTTCGCGCAGGCGCTGCATGGTGAACGGCTTGCACATCAACTCCATGCCCGGATCTAGAAACTGGTCACGGGCCATGGCCGTTTCCGCATATCCGGTCACGAACAGCACTTTGAGCGACGGCAGCAACATGCGGGCAATTTCCGCCAGCTGTCGCCCGTTCATGCCCGGCAGCCCGACGTCGCTGATCAACAGCTCGATATTCGGCTGCGAACGCAGCAGCGCCAGCGCTTGCTCGGCGTCGGCAGCGCAATGGCAGGTCAGACCCTCTTCGGCCAGCGACTGCTGTAACAGCCCTCGCACCTGTTCATCGTCTTCGACGATCAGCACGTTGCCGTTCGATCGCTGCCTCGCGGGCTTTGGCGGCACGGTGCTGGCACCCGCCTGGGTCTCGGCCTGCGCGGCGGGTTCGGCCCGGTCACTGTGGCGGGGTACATAAAGCTGCACCTGAGTGCCTTGGCCGATGGCGCTGGTCAGGACCACATGACCCTGCGACTGCTTGCTGAAGCCGTAGACCATCGACAGTCCCAGCCCGATACCCTGGCCCGTGGGCTTGGTGCTGAAGAATGGCTCGAAGGCGTGCTCCAGGGTGCTGGCAGACATGCCTTGGCCGGTATCGGTCAGGCTGAGGCACACATAGTCCCCCGCTGGCAGACTGGCGGCGAACTGCGCCTCGGCAAATGTCTGATTATGAGCTTCGACAAGCAAACTGCCCCCGCACGGCATGGCTTCGCAGGCGTTGAGGATCAGGTTGTCGAATGATTCGCGCAATTGCGCGGCATCGGTCTGCGCCCACCACAGATCCTCATCGAACTGGCAGTTGACGGTGATTGCCGGGGAAATCGAATCCCGCCAGGCCGTCGACTGCAGCAGCTCGGCAACGTCCACGCGCTGGCTCTGCAAGGACTGTCGAGAGGAAAACGCCAAGAGGCGGTGTGTCAGGCGTGCTGCCCGGCCCACGGCCTGGCGGCCGATGTCGAGGGCGGTGTCGACAGCGTCTGCCTGGCCACGCTGCAAGCGCCGGCCGGCCAGTTCCAGGCTGCCGCCAATGCTGGTCAGCAGATTGTTGAAGTCGTGCGCCACGCCGCCGGCCAGGTGGCCGATGGCGTCCATCTTGCGGGCGTTCTGCAAGGTTTCCTGGTGGCGACGGGTCAGCTCGAGTTGCAGATGCAAGGCCTGGTGAGAGGCGTGCTGTTGGTCGCGCGACTGGTACTGGCGTTGGCGAGCGCGCAATGCAGCCTGCACCATGCCCAGCAGTTGCTGATCCTGGCAGGGGTGCGAGAGTGCGAACAAGTTGCCAAACTGCGACCAAGACGAAGCTGACGTGGGCGCGCAAAGCAGGAGCACTGGCAAGTCGGACCACGAAGGCTGGTGCTCGACAAAATTCTGCAGCGCCGAATTGCCCACGCTTGCCAGACTGTGCTCGTCGATGATCGCCATGGCGGCGCCTTCCCCCAGCCACTCGCCCAGATGGGTCATGTCACGCGTGACGGCACAGCCAAATCCAGCCTTGCTCAACAGCTCAAGGGTGCGATCAGCGCGCGGGGAGGGCGCCAGGATCAGCGCGCGTTCCTCCAGGGAAAACGAACAAGCCAAGAGAAACTCCTGAAAATGGGCAGTCTTAAAGCACTGGACTGCCCCTCAACGTCAGGGGTTCAACACAGTTGGCCAAGCGTTCGAAGCACCCGCTGGACGGTTCACAGACCTTGCTGTAAAGCGGGGTCGTCCGGGTTCTGCCGCTCAAGTTCGGCTGACAGCACCTGGACATTTTGCAATTGTCCGGTTTCCTTCCAGTAGGCGATCAGCCGCAAGCGTGCGCGGCGATCGCTGGGGTGCTGATCGAGCAGGGTTTGCAGTTGGGTCTGTGCGGCGTCGACCTGTTCGAGTTGGTGCAGCGTGGTCGCCAGGGTGTAACGGTAATCGGCATCCTCGGGCTGCAGCTCCACGGCCTTGGAGAAGGCCAGCAGGGCGTATTCGGTTTGTGCGTGACGGCTCAGCCACAAGCCCAGTTCGTGTTGCAGAAACGCCGAGTCAGGATTTTGCCGCAGGGCCTTGGCCAGCACTTCACGCGAAGCATCGTGTTCCCCCTGGCGCTCCAGCAGGCGCACCTGCGTGGCCAGGGCGTCGGTGCTCTGGGGATTCACCGCAAGGCACCGGCCCAGGGCGGCAGCCGCGCCGGTGTAGTCGGCTTCATGCAGATACAGGCGCGCGAGGTGCAACTGTGCATCGGCATCATCGGGCTGGCGGGCAAGGACTGCCTGGTACGCCTCCAGGGCCTCCTGCAGGGGCGAAAAATACAGGCCGATGGCATCCGGTGAAAGCCCCAGCAATGCATCGACCACGGCGTGACGCACGCTGTCGTCGTCGTCATCGAGCAGCGGACCCAAGGCCATGCTGCGTTGCGCCGGCGGCAGGAGGCGCTGGATACCCATCACCGCAGCGCGGCGCACGTAGGCATCCGGGTTGGCCAGGTCGCGCTTGGCCAGCTTCAACGCGATCGACGACGGATAGTTGGGCAGTTCGGCATACAGCGCGGCGCGGCGCATCGGTGACAGGTCAGTGCGCTGCAACTGTTGATAGAGCAGGCGCGCCGCGCCGGGTTGGCCATCGTGGGCCAGGCGCAGGGCCTTGGCGTAGCTCGCCGGCGGCGCGCTCACCGGTGCCGGCGCGGGGGTGCGCCAGAGGTAGCTGAGCGTGCCCACGCCGATGATCGCCAGCAGCGCGGCGAGCAGGAAGCGGTTACGTCGAAGCATCGTCTGATCCTTGCCAAAGCAGGACGCAGAGCTTGGGACAGACGCCCGGCAAATGCAACGGCCCCTGGCCCGGCTGCTTCAGCGCGTGTCCTGGTCGCGATGGTGCTGGGCGGGGTGAGCAGGGTCGGGATAACCCAGGACACAGTCGGCTCCAGGGGCTATGGCGCAAGGCCTAGGCCACGTCCACCCTGGCGCCCCAGGGAGCGCTTGAATCAGGCCGTGTGGGCAGCGTCAGCCGGCGCGGCGCAGGGTCAGGTTGATGCGCCGGCTGCCCATGCGTTCATGCTCGCCGGGCTTGATCGGCAGCACGCCGTGAAAGCGCAGGCGGTCTTCGCCCCCCCAGACCAGGACATCGCCGTGCTTGAGCGGCACCTTCTGCGTCGGGTCACTACGCGCCAGACCGCCCAGTTGGAACACGGCCGGCAGGCCCAATGAGATGGACACGATCGGCTGGTCGAAGTCGCGCTCATTACGGTCTTGATGCAGGGACAGCTTCATCCCGGGCAGGTAATGGTTGATCAGGCAGGTGTCGGCGACGAAATCCGCAAACCCCGCCGCCTGCGCAGCCTCCCGGGCCAGGGTGGCCAGTAGCGGGGGCAGGGCCGGCCAAGGTTCACCGCTGAGCGGGTCATGGGTGGTGTAGCGGTAGCCGCGCCGGTCGCTGACCCAACCCAGGCTGCCGCAGTTGCTGAGCGCAACCGCGATGGCCTGGCCTCCCGGTGTATTCATCTGCCGAAACGGCGCAGCGCGCAGCACTGGGCGCAAGGCGTCGAGCAACGGCTCCAGATACGCCAGGGCAAAGCCTGGAAACAGCACGGTATCGGCGGCCAGGCGCTGGGCGTTTTCACCGAACAGGTCGAGGTCTGACTGGATCATGGCTTGGGTACAACCGTCGAATAGGCCGTCATTCTAGCGTTCTGACGCACGCCGACCAATGCCCTGCCACGCCGCTGGGCGGTTGCCGTGTGGGTGGCTCTTGGTGCAACCGCTGCTCGGAGAGGGCTTCGCAAGTGCCCGCAATGGGTGCACAATCGCGCCTCTCTTTTTCCGTTGAAGTGGCGCGACCCACGTGTTTCGCCGCTTTCAGCCTATTGCAGTCTTGCAAGTGGAGTTGCACCTGGAATGAACGAGCAGGCCCCAAGCGTTGAACAACAATACCAATCGACCCCGACCGCCCTGGCCACCTGGTCACGTGAAGACACCACCTGGATGCTCGGCCTGTTCGGCACCGCCATCGGTGCTGGCACCTTGTTCCTGCCCATCAATGCTGGCCTTGGCGGCTTCTGGCCGCTGCTGATCCTGGCAGTGCTGGCGCTGCCCATGACCTACTTCGCCCACCGCGGCCTGACCCGCTTCGTACTCTCGGGCAAGGGCGGCGACATTACCGAAGTGGTCGAGGAACACTTCGGTCTGACCGCTGGCGCGGTGATCACCGTGCTGTATTTCTGTGCGATTTTTCCGATTCTGCTGATCTACAGCGTCGCGCTGACCAACACGGTCACCAGCTTCATGGAGCACCAACTGCACCTTCAGGCGCCACCCCGGCAGTGGTTGTCTCTCGGCCTGCTGCTCGGCTTGATGGCCATCGTGCGCTGCGGCGAGGCAGCCACGGTCAAGGTCATGAGCCTGCTGGTCTACCCCTTCATCGTCGCCCTGGCCCTGCTGGGCCTGTACCTGATCCCGCACTGGACCGGCGGCATCCTGCAGACGGCCCGTGAGCTGCCCGCAGGCTCAGCCCTGCTGCATACCGTGTGGCTGGCGATTCCGGTGATGGTGTTCTCGTTCAACCACTCACCGATCATCTCGGCATTTGCCGTCGACCAGAAACGTCGTCATGGCGACAACGCCGACGCCCTCAGCGGTAAAGTGCTGATTCGCGCGCACCTGCTGATGGTGGCCATGGTGCTGTTCTTCGTCTTCAGCTGCGTACTGACCCTCGACACCGCGCAACTGGCCGAGGCCAAGGCGCAGAACCTGTCGATCCTCTCGTACCTGGCCAACCACCTGGGCAACCCGATCATCGCCTTCGTGGCGCCAGTGATCGCCTTCGTGGCCATTGCCAAGTCGTTTCTGGGGCACTACATCGGTGCCAGCGAAGGCCTCAAGGGCATCATCAACAAGGCAGGTGCCCGGCGCACGTCCAAGACCCTCGACCGCCTGGTTGCCGTGGTCATGCTGATCGTGTGCTGGATCGTCGCCACCGCCAACCCGAGCATCCTCGGCATGATCGAGTCGTTGGGCGGGCCGATCATCGCCGTGCTGCTGTTCCTCATGCCGATGTACGCCATCCGCCGCGTACCGGCGATGCGCAAGTACAGCGGGGCGATGTCGAACGTGTTCGTCACCCTGGTCGGGTTGGTCGCGCTGACCTCGGTGGTGTACGGCTTGCTCGGCTGAGCGCAGCTGGCAGGCTGAAGCCCGGGCGCTGTCCCGGGCTTTTTTGTGGGCACGATAAATCCGGCAACCCAATAATTTGCGCGCGCCCGTAGGCACTCACTGCGCTTCATGCTTAACTCGGAGTCCTTTTTCCAACGCGTCAACGAGGAATCCTTCCCATGGCTCAAGTCACGCTCAAAGGCAATCCGGTCCAGGTCAACGGCGAACTGCCACAGGTCGGTGCGCAAGCGCCTGCATTCAAGCTGGTCGGTGAAGGCCTGGCGGACAAGTCGCTCACCGACTTCGCCGGCAAGCGCAAAGTGCTGAACATCTTCCCTAGCGTCGACACCCCGACCTGCGCCACCTCGGTGCGCAAGTTCAACGCCCAGGCCAACGATATTGGCAACACCGTCATCCTGTGCATCTCGGCTGACCTGCCGTTCGCCCAGGCCCGCTTCTGCGGCGCCGAAGGCCTGGACAACGTGAAAAACCTGTCGACCCTGCGCGGCGCCGACTTCCTGCAGAACTACGGCGTCGCCATTGCCGAAGGCCCGCTGGCCGGCCTGGCCGCACGTGCCGTGGTGGTGCTGGACGAAAATGATCGCGTGCTGCACAGCGAACTGGTCAGCGAAGTCGGCAACGAGCCGAACTACGATGCCGCCCTGGCAGTCTTGAAGTAAGGCTGCCGCGCCGGCCCTGGTGGCCGGCAGGTTCATGGCAGCAGCCCCCGAAAACGGCCTGGAAACCTCTCCAGGCCGTTTTTCATTTAAAGTGCTCTGCGCCGCAGGTGTCAGCCCAGGGTAAAGCCCGGGTAAAGGCACTTTGCTTCTGCTGACCAAATGCTTATCGTTCACATCTTTTCTTACGCCGTCTTCCGAACAAGGTCTGTTCAACCCATGCAAGCTTCTGTCTCTCGTTCTCCTCGTCGCTGGCTGATCGGCCTGCTGATCCTGCTGCTGGCCGCGCTGGCCTGGTGGCTGTGGCCGGGCGCCTCGACCGAGAAGGCCGAAAAGGCCGGCGGTCGCCCAGGCTTCGGCGGTTCGGACCAGGCTGTGCCCGTGCGCGTCGAGCCTGCAGAAATCGGGGACTTCCCGCTGTATTACAAGGCCCTCGGCACCGTCACCGCCACCAACACGGTCAACGTGCGTAGCCGCGTGGCCGGCGAGCTGGTGAAGATCCATTTCCAGGAAGGCCAACAGGTCAAGGCGGGTGACCTGCTTGCCGAAATCGACCCGCGCAGCTACCGCATCGCCTTGCAGCAGGCTGAAGGCACACTGGCGCAGAACCAGGCACAGCTGAAAAACGCCCAGGTCGATGTTGCCCGCTATAAAGGGCTGTACGCCGAAGACAGCATCGCCAAGCAGACCCTCGACACTGCCGAGGCCCAGGCCGCACAGTTCCAGGGCCTGATCAAGACCAATCAGGCCGCGGTGGCCGACGCCAGGCTCAACCTCGACTTCACCCAGATTCGCGCGCCGATCAGCGGCCGTGTAGGGCTGCGCCAGCTCGACCTCGGCAATCTGGTGGCCGCCAACGACACCACCGCCCTGGCCGTGATCACCCAGACCCAACCGATCAACATCACCTTCACCTTGCCGGAAACCGAACTGGCCACCGTGCTCGAGCGCTACCGCACTGGCGCCAGCCTGCCCGTCGAAGCCTGGGACCGTGGCGACAGCAAACTGCAGGCTACCGGCGTGCTGGCAAGCCCGGACAACCAGATCGACACCGCCACTGGCACGCTGAAATTCAAGTCGCGCTTCGAAAACAAGGATCAGGCGCTGTTCCCCAATCAGTTCGTCAACGTCCGCGTGCTCGCCGACACCCTCAAGCAGGTGGTGCTGGCGCCGGCAGCGGCCATTCAGTTCGGCAACGACGGTACGTTCGTCTATGTGGTCAACGCCGATAACAAGGTCAGTGTGCGCAAACTCAAGGTCGGCGCCAGCGATGGCGAGCGCAGCGTGATCCTCGAGGGCCTGGCAGCCGGTGATCGCCTGGTGCTCGAAGGCACCGACCGGCTGCGCGAAGGCAGCCTCGTGGAAGTCGTGCAGGACAGCGCGCAGGTGCCAACCTTGCCCGGCCAACAGTTGCAGGGTCAGGAAAAAGGCGGCGACGCTCCAGCCAGCGCGCCTTCCAAGGCGGGTGCATGAACCTGTCACGCCTGTTCATCCTGCGGCCGGTCGCCACCACGCTGAGCATGCTGGCGATTGTCCTGGCCGGCCTGATCGCCTATACGCTGATGCCGGTCTCGGCCTTGCCCCAGGTCGACTACCCGACCATCCGCGTCATGACCCTGTATCCCGGTGCCAGCCCGCAGGTGATGACCAGCGCCGTCACCGCGCCGCTGGAACGTCAGTTCGGGCAGATGCCGGGCCTCACGCAAATGGCCTCGACCAGCTCTGGTGGTGCTTCGGTGCTGACCCTGCGTTTCAGCCTGGACGTGAACATGGACGTGGCCGAGCAGCAGGTGCAAGCCGCCATCAATGCCGCCAGCAACCTGTTGCCCAGCGATCTGCCGGCACCCCCGGTGTACAACAAGGTCAACCCCGCCGATACCCCGGTGCTGACCCTGGCCATCTCCTCCAAGACCTTGCCACTGCCCAAGCTCAATGACCTGGTCGACACCCGCGTGGCGCAGAAAATCGCGCAGATCAGCGGGGTGGGCATGGTCAGCATCGCCGGCGGTCAGCGCCAGGCAGTGCGGATCAAGGTCAATGTCGAGGCACTGGCGGCCGCCGGGCTGAATCTGGAAGACGTGCGTACCCTGGTCGGCGCTTCCAACGTCAACCAGCCCAAGGGCAACTTCGACGGGCCCACGCGCGTGTCGATGCTCGATGCCAACGATCAGCTGCGCTCGCCCGAGGACTACGCCAACCTCATCCTGACCTACAAGAACGGCGCGCCGCTGCGCCTCAAGGATGTTGCCGAGATCGTCGATGGCGCCGAAAACGAGCGCCTGGCGGCCTGGGCCAATCAGAACCAGGCCGTGCTGCTCAACATCCAGCGCCAGCCAGGGGCCAACGTGATCGAGGTGGTGGACCGGATCAAGGACCTGCTGCCTTCGATCACCGACAACCTGCCGGCCGGTCTCGATGTCAGCGTGCTCACCGACCGTACCCAGACCATCCGCGCCGCCGTGACCGACGTGCAGCACGAGCTGCTGCTGGCCATCGTGCTGGTGGTGATGGTGACCTTCGTGTTCCTGCGCCGCTTCAGCGCCACGCTGATTCCGTCGATTGCGGTGCCGTTGTCGCTGATCGGCACCTTCGGCGTGATGTACCTGGCCGGTTTCTCGATCAACAACCTCACGCTCATGGCGCTGACCATCGCCACAGGGTTCGTGGTGGATGATGCCATCGTCATGCTGGAAAACATCGCCCGGCATATCGAGGAGGGCGCAACGCCGATGCAGGCCGCGCTCAAGGGCGCACGGCAGATCGGCTTTACCCTGGTGTCGCTGACCCTGTCGTTGATTGCGGTACTCATTCCCTTGCTGTTCATGGCCGATGTGGTCGGGCGCTTGTTCCGTGAATTCGCCATTACGTTGGCAGTGGCGATCCTCATCTCCCTGGTGGTGTCACTGACCCTCACGCCGATGATGTGCGCCCGCTTGCTCAAAGCCGAGCCCAAGGCGCATGAGCAAGGGCGCTTCTATCGCGCCAGCGGGGCGTGGATCGATTGGCTGATCAAGCACTATTCCAGCGCCCTGACCTGGGTGCTGCGCCATCAGCCGCTGACGTTGCTGGTGGCCGTCGCCACCCTGGCGCTGACCGTGGTGCTGTACCTGATCGTGCCCAAGGGCTTCTTTCCGGTGCAGGACACCGGGGTGATCCAGGGCATTTCCGAAGCGCCGCAGGCGACGTCCTTCACCGCCATGAGCGAGCGGCAGCAGGCGTTGAGCCGCATCATCCTGCAAGACCCGGCGGTGCAGAGCCTGTCCTCGTACATCGGGGTCGATGGCGACAACGCCACGCTCAACAGCGGGCGCATGCTGATCAACCTCAAGCCCCACGGGGAGCGCGACGACAACGCCGGTGCCGTGATCAGCCGCCTGCAGCCGCAACTCGACAAACTGGCGGGCATTCGCCTGTACCTGCAACCGGTTCAGGACCTGTCGATCGAAGACCGGGTCAGCCGCACCCAGTATCAGTTCAGCCTGTCCTCGCCTGACGCCGAGCTGCTGTCGCAGTGGAGTGGCAAGCTGGTGCGCGCCCTGCAACAACGCCCCGAACTCACTGACGTGGCCAGCGACCTGCAGGACCAGGGCCTGCAGGTGTACCTGACCATCGACCGCGACAAGGCCAGCCGCCTGGGCATCACTGCCGCGCAGATCACCAGTGCGTTGTACGACGCGTTCGGCCAGCGGCAGATTTCCACCATCTATACCCAGGCCAGCCAGTACCGCGTGGTCCTGCAGTCGCAGAACGCCAGCAGCGCCGGCATCGGCGCGCTGGACTCGATCCATGTGAAGTCCGCCGACGGCGGCCAGGTTCGCCTGTCGGCCCTGGCCACGGTGGAGCAGCGTCAGGCAGCCCTGGCGATTTCCCACATCGGCCAGTTCCCGGCGGTGATGATGTCGTTCAACCTGGCCAGCGGCGTGGCGCTGGGCGAGGCGGTCAAGGTGATCGAGCAGGTGGAGCAGGAGATCGGCCTGCCGCTGGGCGTGCAAACCCGCTTCCAGGGGGCTGCCGAGGCCTTCCAGGCCTCGCTGTCGAGTACCTTGCTGCTGATCCTGGCCGCTGTTGTGACCATGTACATCGTGCTCGGCGTGCTGTACGAGAGCTACGTGCACCCGGTGACCATTCTCTCGACCTTGCCCTCGGCCGCTGTGGGCGCCTTGCTGGCGTTGCTGCTCAGTGGCAACGACCTGGGGATGATTGCCATCATCGGCATCATCTTGCTGATCGGTATCGTCAAGAAGAACGCGATCATGATGATCGACTTTGCCCTGGAGGCCGAACGCAACCAGGGCATGGCCCCGCACGAGGCCATTTACCAGGCCGCGCTGCTGCGCTTCCGGCCGATCCTGATGACCACCCTCGCGGCGCTGTTCGGAGCCGTGCCGTTGATGCTTGCCAGCGGCTCGGGCGCCGAATTGCGCCAGCCCCTGGGCCTGGTGATGGTCGGTGGGCTGCTGGTCAGCCAAGTCTTGACGCTGTTCACCACGCCCGTGATCTACCTGTACTTCGACCGCCTGGCCCGGCGCTGGCGGCCCAAGGCGGATGAGCAGCAGGTCAAGGCATGAACCTTTCGGCACCGTTCATTGCCCGCCCGGTCGCCACCTTGCTGCTGAGCCTGGCGATCATGCTGCTCGGCGGCGTCAGCTTCGGCCTGTTGCCCGTAGCGCCGCTGCCGCAGATCGACTTCCCGGTGATCGTGGTGCAGGCCAACTTGCCGGGCGCGAGCCCCGAAGTCATGGCCTCCACCGTGGCCACACCGCTGGAGCGCAAGCTGGGCAGCATCGCCGGGGTCAGCACCCTGACCAGCAATTCCAACCAGGGCGCTACCCGCGTGATCATCGGCTTCGAGCAGGGCCGTGACATCAACGCCGCTGCCCGCGAAGTGCAGGCGGCCATCAACGCAGCGCGCAATCTGTTGCCCAGCGGCATGCGCAGCATGCCCACCTACAAGAAGATCAACCCGTCGCAGGCACCGATCATGGTCCTGTCCCTGACCTCCGACGTGTTGCAGAAAGGCCAGTTGTACGACCTGGCCGACACCATCCTCTCGCAGAGCCTGGCGCAGGTCAGCGGGGTGGGTGAAGTGCAGATCGGCGGCAGCTCCCTGCCTGCCGTGCGCATTACCCTGGAGCCGCAGCTGCTGAATCAGTACGGCCTGGCCCTGGACGAGGTGCGCACCGCCGTGTCCAACGCCAACCAGCGCCGGCCCATGGGCTTTGTCGAAGACGCCGAGCGCAACTGGCAGGTGCGCGCCAATGACCAGTTGGAACGGGCCAAGGACTACGAGTCACTGGTGATCCGCCAGAAGGACGGCGCGATTCTGCGCCTGTCGGACGTGGCCACGGTCAGCGATGGCGTGGAGAACCGCTACAACAGCGGGTTCTTCAACGATCAGGCGGCGGTGCTGCTGGTGGTCAATCGGCAAACCGGCGCCAACATCATCGAGACCGTCGAGCAGATCAAGGCGCAATTGCCTGCGTTGCAATCGCTGCTGCCAGCCAGCGTGCACCTGAACATCGCCATGGATCGCTCGCCGGTGATCAAGGCCACCTTGCAAGAGGCCGAGCACACGCTGCTGATCGCCGTGGTCCTGGTGATCCTGGTGGTCTACCTGTTCCTGGGCAACTTGCGCGCCTCGCTGATCCCCAGCCTGGCGGTGCCCGTCTCGCTGGTCGGCACCTTTGCCGTGATGCATCTCTGCGGGTTCTCCTTGAACAACCTGTCGCTGATGGCGCTGATCCTGGCCACCGGGCTGGTGGTGGACGATGCCATCGTGGTGCTGGAGAACATCTCGCGGCATATCGAGAAGGGGGGCAAGCCACTTCAGGCCGCCTACCTGGGTGCGAAAGAGGTTGGCTTCACGCTGCTGTCGATGAACGTTTCGCTGGTGGCGGTGTTCGTCTCGATCCTGTTCATGGGCGGCATCGTGCGCGGGCTGTTCCTCGAGTTTTCGGTGACGCTGGCTGCAGCGATCATGGTGTCGCTGCTGGTGTCGCTGACCCTGACGCCCATGCTCTGCGCGCGCTGGCTGAAACGCCACAAGGCCGAGCGCAACCGCCTGCAGCGCTGGAGTGATCGCCAGCACGTGCGCATGGTGGCCGTGTATGACCGCAGCCTCGGCTGGGCGTTGCGCCATCGGCGCCTGACCTTGCTCAGCCTGCTGGCCACCATCGTGCTCAATGTCGCGTTGTACGTGATCGTGCCCAAGACCCTGATGCCGCAGCAGGACACCGGCCAACTGATCGGTTTCATCCGCGGTGACGACGGCCTTTCGTTCACGGTGATGCAGCCGAAAATGGAAATCTACCGACGTGCGTTGCTGGCTGACCCTGCCGTGGAGAGTGTGGCTGGTTTCATCGGCGGCAACAGTGGCACCAACAACGCCATGGTGCTGGTGCGCCTCAAGCCCATCGCCGAGCGCAGGATCGACGCGCAGAAAGTCATCGAACGGCTGCGCCGCGAGCTGCCCAAGGTACCCGGTGGTCGTCTGTTCCTGATGGCCGACCAGGACCTGCAGCTGGGTGGCGGCGGGCGGGACCAGAGCTCCTCGCAGTACGTGTACACCTTGCAGAGCGGTGATCTGCTGGCGCTGCGCCAGTGGTACCCGAAAGTCACCGCGGCCCTTCGCGCACTGCCCGAACTGACGGCCATCGATGCCAACGATGGCGCCGGCACCCAGCAGGTCACGCTGGTGGTGGACCGTGACCAGGCCAAGCGCCTGGGCATCGACATGGACATGGTCACCACCGTGTTGAACAACGCCTACAGCCAGCGGCAGATCTCCACCATCTACGACAGCCTCAACCAGTATCAGGTGGTGCTGGAAATCAACCCGCGCTACGCCTGGGACCCAAGCACCCTGGAGCAGGTGCAGGTGATTACCGCTGAGGGGGCGCGTGTGCCGCTCTCCACCATCGCGCACTACGAAAACACCCTGGCCAATGACCGCGTCAGCCATGAAGACCAGTTCGCCTCGGACGACATTGCCTTCGACATTGCCGAAGGCTACAGCCCCGACCAGGCCCTGGCCGCCGTGGAGCGCGCCGTGGCCAAGGTAGGCCTGCCTGAAAGCGTGATCGCCAAGCTTGGCGGTACCGGGGATGCCTTCGCCAAGACCCAGCAAGGGCAGCCGTTCATGATTCTCGGTGCGCTGGTGCTGGTGTACCTGGTGCTGGGCATTCTCTATGAAAGCTACATTCACCCGCTGACCATCCTCTCCACGCTGCCGTCGGCTGGTGTGGGGGCGTTGCTGGCGCTGTACCTGACCGGCGGCGAATTCAGCCTGATCTCGCTGCTCGGTTTGTTCCTGCTGATCGGTGTGGTGAAGAAGAATGCCATCCTGATGATCGACCTGGCCCTGCAGTTCGAGCGCAACGAGGGCCTGAGCCCGGAAGATTCGATCCGCCAGGCGTGCCTGCTGCGCCTGCGGCCGATCCTGATGACCACCCTGGCGGCCATGCTGGGCGCCTTGCCGCTGCTGCTGAGCAGCGCCGCTGGCGCCGAAATGCGCCGGCCCCTGGGCCTGACCATTCTCGGCGGCCTGGTGTTCAGCCAGGTGCTGACGCTGTACACCACCCCAGTGGTCTACCTCTACCTTGACCGCCTGCGCCACCGTTTCAACCGTTGGCGCGGCGTGCGCACCGACGCTGCCCTGGAAACCCCGATATGACGTTCGCCCACACCTCCCTTCATCGCGCGCTGCAGCGCTTCGGCAACGGCCGTGGCTCGCGTCTGCTCAGCGGCGGCCTGTGCCTGGTGCTGCTCAGCGCCTGCAGCCTGAGCCCCGACTACCAGCGGCCCGAGCTGGCGGCCCCGGCGCAGTTCAAGCACGCCGCGGGCTGGACCCAGGCCAAGCCTGCCGACACCCAGGCCCGCGGCCCCTGGTGGACGCTCTATGGCGATGCCGAGCTGAACGCGCTGGTCGAGGCGCTCAACGCCCATAACCAGACCGTGGCGCAGTATGCCGCGCAGTACCGCCAGGCCACTGCGCTGGTGCGCAGCAGTCGTGGCGCGTTGTTTCCGAGCCTGGACCTCAGCGTGGGCAAGACCCGCGCCGCGCAAGGTGCCGGCAGCAGCAGTTCGGGGCTGGCCAACAACAGCAGCGGCATTCGCGACACTTACAACGCGCAATTGGGCGTGAGCTGGGAAGTCGACCTGTGGGGCAAGCTGCGCAACACCCTCGATGCCAACCAGGCCAGCGCCGAGGCGAGCATTGCGGACCTGGCCTCCATGCGCCTGAGCCTGCAATCGGAGCTGGTGCAGAACTACCTGCAACTGCGCGTCATCGACGAACAGAAGCGCCTGCTCGAAGCCACCGTGGCGGCCTACCAGCGCTCACAGCGCCTGACCGAGAACCAGTACCGCGCCGGGGTCTCCGGCCCTGATGCAGTGGCCCAGGCGCGCACCCAGCTGAAAAGCACCGAGGCCGACCTGATCGACCTCGCCTGGCAGCGTGCGCAGTATGAAAATGCCATTGCCGTCTTGATGGGCAAGGCGCCAGCGGACTTCAGCCTGGCCACCCGCGACTCGATTCCCGCACTGCCCGTGATCCCTGTGCAGCTGCCCTCGCAACTGCTCGAGCGCCGGCCCGACATCGCTGCCGCCGAGCGCCGCGTGATGGCGGCCAACGCCACCATCGGCGTGGCCCGTGCGGCGTACTTCCCGGACCTCAGCCTGAGCATGAATGGCGGTTATTCCAGCAGCAGCTTCAATAACTGGATCGAGCTGCCCAACCGTTTCTGGTCGGTCGGCCCGTCGCTGGCCATGACCCTGTTCGATGCCGGGCGGCGCAGCGCTGAGGTCGACCGCACCGAAGCGGTATACGATCAGACCGCCGCGCAGTATCGCCAGACCGTGCTCGACGGCTTTCGCGAGGTGGAAAACTATCTGGTGCAGTTGCGCGTCTACGGTGATGAAGCCGTGGTGCGCCAGGAGGCCCTCGAAGCTGCCCGCGAATCGCTGCGTCTGACGCAAAACCAGTACAAGGCCGGGCTGATTGGCTACCTGGATGTGGTCAACGTGCAGGCCACGGCGCTGAGCAACGAGCGCAGTGCCCTGTCATTGCTGCAGGGGCGGCTGGTGGCCAGCGTGCAGTTGATTGCTGCCCTGGGCGGCGGCTGGGATGAGGCGCAGGCAGCAGCGGATGCCGAGGCTCTCGAGCCTGAGTGAGCCTGAGGCCTTGCCCTCAATGCACGCAGGGCACACGCGGCGCTTTTGAGCTACACGTCTGAAATACACGCCGCTGGCGCCGTCAGCCAACGTCACGCAGCGTGCAGTAGGGCACGAAGGCCTCCATCTCAACCTCGACCGCTTCGATGATGCGCTCCACATCCGCCGGCGCCATGATGGCCGAGCACGGGATGCCAGCAATGGCCATCAGGGTTTCGCCGCTAGCGCGGTCGAACAGGCGCGCGATCATGCTGCGCGGTGCATCCATGCTGGCTTCGAAGCCAAGGGGGTGAAAATGCCAGCGCATCATCTGGCAGGCGTTGGGAAACGTCATCTTGTTCATGCCAGCCTCCGTGTTCGTCCTGAACAGGGTGATCGGGCAACCTCGAGCGTGCCCGGGTGGGAATCATTACCATAGCAGCCAAGCCAGGTCAGGTTCCCATTGCCCCATGACCAACCCGTGACGCTGCAAAGCCCCTCACAAGCTGTTTGTGTCTGGCCTTGGGCTGCAAGCCCGTGTTAGAGCAGGCCAGGGCACCGAGAGGGGTCAGGCAGGCAAAACGGTAGGCAGACCAGCGGTCAGTTGAGCAGACCAGCGGCAATGTTGATGGTGAACCCCAGAATCGCCGTGTTGAACACGAACCCCACCAGCGAATGGGCCAGTACCACACGGCGCATGGGGCGACCTGCCACGCCGATGTCGGAGGTCTGCACAGCCACGCTGATGGTGAACGAGAAATAGTGGAAGTCCCAGTAGTCAGGCGTGCGCTCGCCGTCGGCGAAGCGCAGCGGCAGGTCTTTACCCTCGTGGGTATAGAACAGTCGCGCGTAGTGCAGGCTGAAGATGGTGCCGATCAGCAGCCATGAACCGGCGATGGTGAAACCGGTATACAGGTAATGCAGCAGCAGGGCGCTGCCGTGCAGGCCCTTGCTGGAGACCAGCTGCAGGGTCACCGCCGCCAGGCTGGCAATGGCCGCCACGCTGACGGTCAGCAGCACCAGCACAGCGTTCTCGTCTTCGATCCGCGCCACCTGGCGCACCTTGGCCGTGCCTGAGCGGCAGGTCAGTGCCAGTACCAGCGCAAGGTAAAGCCACACACCGAGGTTCCAGCCGCCGAGAATGCGCTGCACGGTGTCTTCGGCCGGAATCAGCCAGGCGCCCAGCACGCCCACCAGGGTGGCCAGGCTCAAGCGCGGGTGGGAATAGGTCAGGCGGTGCAGTGCCATGGGGGCTCGCGTCGGTCAGGGTAGGCCAGACTCTAGACCCTGTTCGTCCAGTCAGGGTTTCGACGGTTCGATGTGCTTGCATGAATCGCGTACCATGTTGCGTCTGCAGTGCCGGCACATGCGTTCTGGATCAAGGCGTTGGCGATGATTCATGACAAACCCTGTGAAATCCTGGCCGGCCTGAATCCTACCCGCTCGGCGCCGGGCAACCCCCCGGCTTTCGAGCACGCGACAAGGTGCCTGCATTGTGTCTGACCTCCTGCATAACCCCCTGCTGCAATACCTGGCCCGCCTGGCGCCGTCCAGCCAGCAGACCATGCGCTACGTGCTGCAGGACGCCGCCGACCGACTGGGCTTCGAAGACCTGGACATCACCGAGGTGCCTTGGCACCGCCTGGAACCCGGCCACATCATCGGGCTGGTAGCAGCGCTGCGCGCGGACGGCTATGCGCCCAATTCGTCGTCGTTGTATGTCAATGCCATTCGCGGCGTGATGAACGAAGCTTGGCGCCAGGGCGTCATCGAGCATGAGCACCTGCAGCGAATGCGCGAGGTCAAGCCAGACACCGGCACCCGCCTGCCACCTGGGCGCAACCTGCGGCGCAGCCTGATCCGCGAATTGATGGACGTGTGTGCGGTCGACCCGCGTCCGCAAGGGGTACGCGACGCGGCGATCATCGCCTTGCTCTACGGCACGGGCATGCGCAAGTCGGAGTCGGTGGACATCGACCTCGCCCATGTGGATTTCAAGGAGCGCAGCCTGCGCGTGCGCGGCAAGGGCAACCGCCAACTGCTCAAATACGCGCCGCCCTGGGCGTTCGAGAAGCTTCAGGCCTGGCTGGAGCTGCGCCGGTCACAGCTGCCGGCCGGCGCCGAGGATGACGGTTTCCTGTTCAATCGCATCCGCCGCGGCAACCACATCACGCGGGCGCGCATCACCAAGCACGCGATCTACTACATCGCACGGCAGCGCGGGGCTCAGGTGGGGGTCAAGATCATGCCGCACGATTTTCGCCGGGCCTTCATTACCCGGGTCATCGAGGAACACGACCTCTCGATCGCGCAGAAACTGGCGCATCACGCCAATATCCAGACCACGGCCAGCTATGACCGACGTGACGACAATGAGCGGCGCAGGGCAGTGGATCGGTTCGATTACTGACCTGCGCTGTGCTGGCTCAAGGCTGAGTGGTGGTGGCGGGCGCCGTAGCAGGTTTGGGCTCGCCCATGCCCGGCAAGCTCTGGTCGGTGGCCGGATTGCCCGGCAGACGCTGATTGCCGGCCGGCAGGCGCTGGTCCTCATCGACCCGGCGAGGGTCGGTGCCGGGGAGCTCCGCATCTGTAGTGCGCGGCATCGGCTTCTCGATCGGGTTCTGGGTGCTTTCCACGCCCGGCGCAGGGGCTGGGTTGTGCGGATCGTCGGGGAAGCCCGTGCCAGGCCCAGCGCCAGCGGCAAACGCCAGTGGCGAGGCGAGCAGGGCAGCCAACAGCAGGGTACGTTTCATCAGGCAGACTCCATCGATTGAATGGCGGTGGTCACCACAGGGCGTTTGGCCATCAGTGAGGCCAGATGGTGCCAGCCTCCCGATCAACGGTCAGACCACCGTTGACAGCGCCATGATGAAGATGATGCCCACCACCGATAGCAGCGTTTCCATCAACGTCCAGGTTTTCAGGGTCTCGGCCACTGTCATGTTGAAGTACTGCTTGACCAGCCAGAAACCGGCGTCATTGACGTGCGACAGAATCAGCGAGCCCGCGCCGGTGGCCAAGACCAGTAGCTCACGGTTGACGCCTGGAATCAGGTCGACCACCGGGGCCACGATGCCCGCGCCGGTAATGGTCGCCACGGTCGCGGACCCGGTCGCCACGCGGATGACCGCCGCCACCAGCCAGGCCAGCAGGATCGGCGAGATTTCCGCCTGCACCGCCATCTGCCCGATCACGTTGCCGACGCCGGTATCCACCAGCATCTGCTTGAAGCCGCCGCCGGCACCGACGATCAGCACGATGGCCGCCGTGGGCGCCAGGCTCTGATCGAGCATCTTCATGATCTGCTGGCGCGAGAAGCCGCGGGCCGAGCCGAAGGTGTAGAACGCCAGCAGCAAGGCGGCGAGCAGGGCGGTGATGGGGTGGCCGATCAGGTCGAGCCACTGGCGCACGATGTGTTCGGCCGGCAGCACCACATCGGCGAAGGTTTTCAGCAGCATCAGCGCCACGGGCAGCAGCACGGTCAGCAGCGTGATACCAAAGCTTGGCAGCTCGCGCGTTTGCGACTCGCGGGCGATCTGGTCCATCAGTTCCTGCGACGGCGTCCCGGGGATGTAACGCGAAATGAAACTGCCGAACAACGGACCGGCGATCACGGCGGTGGGCAGGGCGATCAACAAGCCATAGAAGATGGTCTTGCCGATGTCGGCCTTGAAGATGCCGATGGCCAGCAACGGCCCCGGGTGTGGCGGCACCAGGCCGTGCACCACCGACAGGCCGGCCAGCAGCGGAATGCCGATCTTGACCAGCGACACCCCGGTACGCCGGGCGACGATGAACACCAGCGGGATCAACAGCACGAAGCCGATTTCGAAGAACAGCGGAATGCCCACCAGAAACGCCGAGAACATCATGGCCCAGTGCACATTGCGTTTGCCGAAGGCGCGGATCAGGGTCTGAGCGATCTGGTCGGCGCCCCCCGAGTCGGCCATCAGCTTGCCCAGCATGGTGCCCAGCGCCAGCACGATGCCGACGAAGCCCAGCACGCCGCCGAAGCCGTCCTGGAACGATTTCATGACCTTGGCCACCTCCATCCCGGAGGTCAGGCCAAGAAAGCCGGCAGCCAGGGTGAGGGCGACGAAAGGGTGAACCTTGAAGTGGGTGATCAGCACGATCAGCCCAATGATGGTGACCAGTGCGTCCAGCAGCAGAAAGGTATCAGTAGCCAGTCCGAACATTGGAGTAAGCCTCGGTTTTATCGTTGTTGTGTCGGGGTACAGCGTTTTTCGCATTCAGCCGCTGACGCATCAGGGTGCAAGACAGCGCTGTCTTCGGTGAGCCGGGTCACCGCCGTTCAGGCGGTGCGGGCCAGGCCCGGCCCACCTTGGGGCTTCAGCCAGGCGTCGACCTGCTCGGCCAGGGTCAGCACGGGGCGGGTGGCGTCGAGGGTAAGGGTGAGGATTTCGCCGTCGGGCGATTCCAGGGCGGCGAACTGGCTGGCGATCAGGCTGGCCGGCATGAAGTGACCGGGGCGGGCGAGTACGCGCTTTTCGGCTTCGGCAGGGCTCAGTTCGAGGAATACGAAGCCCAGGCCCGGCACGGCATCGCGCAGGGTTTCGCGGTAGCGCCGCTTGAGTGCAGAGCAGGTCAGCACCGGCCGCTCGCCGGCAGCGATGGCCGCTTGCAGCTCCTCACCCAGACGCACCAGCCAACCGGCGCGGTCGGCATCATCCAGGGCAATTCCGGCGCTCATCTTGCGAATGTTTTCGGCAGGGTGAAAGGCATCGCCTTCAATCAGGCGGCCGCCGCTTTTCTCGACGATGGCAGAACCGATGCAGCTTTTGCCGCAACCGGCCACACCCATGACGACGAGGGCGGACAGGGAAGGATTCATCAGTACCTCCTGCGGGGTAAGACAGCGCTGTCTTTGAACTGGCGCGAGCCAATGCGCGTGGCTTTCCCGGGTTTTATTGGTTTTGTGCTGAACGCAGTATGGACGCTCAGGCAATGTCGGCCAGCAAGGATGCATTGCCTGGGTCGTGAGACAGCGCTACCTTAGTGACCGTTCCCACCCTGCGCAAGTAGTAAAATTACAACGCCTATGACTCGCACTGGTTCCCGCACCACTGGTCGTCCCACCCTGGCCGAAGTGGCCCGGCTCTCCGGCGTCTCGCCGATCACTGCCTCCCGTGCATTGCGCGGCGTGACCAGCGTGGCCCCGGCGCTGGCAGAAAAGGTTCGCGCCGCTGCCGCGACGCTGGGCTACATCGCCAACCCCGCAGCCCGCGCGCTGGCATCGGCGCGCAGCCATTCGGTGGTGGTGCTGATCCCCTCGCTGTCCAATCAGCTGTTCATCGATACCCTCGAAGCGATTCACGAGGTGATGCGCCCGCGCGGCCTGGAAGTGCTGATCGGCAACTACCACTACGACACCGCCGAAGAAGAGAACCTGATCCGCAATTACCTGGCCTACCAACCCTGCGGCATGTTGCTGACCGGCTTCGACCGCACCGACGCTTCGTTGCAGATGCTGGCCGCCAGTGGCGTGCCGTGTGTGCACATGATGGAACTGGGGGGCGAGGGCGCCGCGCTGTCAGTGGGCTTTTCCCAGTTCGAGGCCGGACGCGCTGCGGCCCGGCACCTGATCGAGCGTGGTCGCCGGCGGCTCGGTTTCATCGCCGCGCAACTCGACCCCAGGGTCATGCAGCGCGCGCAGGGCTTTCGTCAGGGGCTGGCAGAAGCCGGCCTGGCGGCCCCTGAGCTCGAGCGACTGGCGCCCGAGCCTTCATCGATCGCCCTGGGTGCTGCGCTGTTCAGCGAGGTACTGGCCTTCGATGCCACGCTCGACGGGCTGTTCTTCTGCAACGACGACCTGGCCCATGGCGCGATCTTTCAGGCGCTGCGGCTGGGCGTGGCGGTGCCGGAGCAGGTGGCGATGGTCGGCTTCAACGACCTGCCAGCCTCGGCGCACACGGTCCCGCGGCTGACCTCCATCCGCACGCCACGGGCCGCCGTTGGTCGCGCGGCGGCCCAGGCGCTGCTGGCGCAACTGGACGGCAAACGGGTGACTGCAGCCCGGCAAGATCTGGGCTTCGAGCTGATGGTCCGTGAAAGCAGCTGATAACCGACGAACGTGCTGGCAAATGGCTTGCCAGCCAAGGGCGTCGAGATATGCTTGCATCACCGTGCATAAAGGAGGCCGGCGTCATGTTCGATTATCATCGCAAGTCCGATCTGATCGAGATTCAGCGCTGCCACCAGGCACTGGGCGAACGAAAGGCCAGGCAGGCTGCCCTCGATCGCTCCATGGCGATCATCGAATTCGCGCCCGATGGCACCATCCTCGATGCCAACGCACGTTTCTGCGAGGCCACCGGCTACAGCATCGACGAACTGCGTGGCCAGCATCATCAGCTGTTCTGCGACCCTGCGTACGCGCACAGCGAGACCTATCGCCAGTTCTGGCACGACCTTGCCGGGGGTATCCCGATCAGCGGCACCTTTGAGCGGCGCGACAAGCACGGCCGTGAGGTGTGGCTCGAGGCGAGCTACATGCCCGTGCTCAATGAGCAGGCACAGGTGGTACGAGTCATCAAGGTTGCTGCCGATATTACCCACCGCGTGCAGCAGGCGCACGAGCAGGACAGCCTGCTCCAGGCCATTGGCCGCTCCATGGCCGTGGTCGAGTTCTCGCCCGAGGGCGAGGTGCTCGCTGCCAACGACAACTTCCTCAAGACCCTGGGCTACACGCTCGCCGAAGTGGTCGGCCGCCATCACAGCCTGTTCTGTCTGCCCAGCGAGCGCGAATCGGCCGAGTACCGCGAGTTCTGGGCTTCGCTCAACCGCGGCGAGTACCATTCGCATCGTTTCGAGCGCGTCGACAAGCATGGCCGTATCGTCTACCTCGAGGCCTCGTACAATCCGATCTTCGACAACAAGGGCCGCTTGCTCAAGGTGGTCAAGTTCGCCAGCGACATCACCTCCCAGGTCAATACCCAGCAGACTGCCGCCGATGCCGCCCATGCCAGCTCGGTGCAGACCGACGCCTGCGCGCGCAAGGGTACGCACGTGGTGCAGCAGACCGTGGCAGTGATCGAGGAAATTTCCCAGGAGTTGAACGATGCGGCGCGCAGCCTGGATGCGGTGAGCCAGCAGTCGGCGTTGATCGGCCAGATCGTCTCGACCATTCGAGGCATTGCCGACCAGACCAATTTGCTGGCCCTCAACGCGGCCATCGAAGCGGCCCGTGCTGGTGAGCACGGGCGCGGGTTTGCGGTGGTGGCCGATGAGGTGCGCAGCCTGGCGGCGCGCACCAGCAAGGCGACCCTGGAGATTGTCGAGGTGGTGCGCCAGAACCATGATCTCTCACTCACCGCAGTGGCCAGCATGCAATCGAGCCTGAGTCGCACCGGACGTGGCGTGGCGCTGGCCAACGAGGCAGGGACGGTGATCATGGAAATCCAGCAGGGCTCACGTCACGTGGTCGATGCCATCAGCCAGATCAGCTCGACACTTCAGTTGCACTGAGCCCATCGCTCAGCTCGCGCGCCAGCGTCTGCAGGCCGGCTTCCAGCGCGCACCGCGCCGCCTCCAGCGGCTGCCCGGCGGTGCAGGCGGCTTCCAGCACCTCGCACTGCGCCACCACCGTTCTGACCTTGAGCATTTTTGCGCCGCCCTTGATCCGATGAACCAGCGCCTGCACCGCGTCGGTCGACGGCGCGCTGCCCAGGGTCTGCAAGGCCTTGAGGTCTTCGTCATTGCTCTTGGCGAGCTGTTCGAGCAAGCGCCGCACCAGTTTGGCGTCCCCTTGGGTGAGGTGCAGCAGGTTGTTCAGGTCGAAGCCACTGGTGGATGCCACACCCGGCGGCTGCGCTGCGCTCGGCAGGTGCGCCTTGAGGGCCTGCAGACCGACCGGTTTGAACAGGCAGTCATCCATGCCGCTCAGCAGGCAGCGCTGGCGTTCTTCGGCCTGCGCATTGGCGGTGATACCGAGAATCCGGCAGCGCGGCCGGCCACCGTGCTGCTCGAGCTCACGAATGCGCCGGGTCAGAGCATGACCGTCCATCACCGGCATGCTGCAGTCGGTGATCACCAGATCGAATGCCTGCTCCTGCCACAGGGCCAGGGCGACGGCGCCCTGTTCGGCCAGGACCACGCGGTGGCCCAGTGCGGCGAGCTGCTTGTCCATCAGCAGCAGGTTGGCGGGGTAGTCGTCGACGACCAGAATGCTCAGCGCACTGGCCGTCATGGGGGCGGTCTCGTGCGCAGGCGCCTGCACCGGCATCGGCGCCGTGCAGGCCAGGCTCAGTTGCACGACCACACGCGTGCCCACGCCTTCGACACTCTGCAATTCCAGCTGGCCGCCCATCAGTTCGCACAAGGTGCGGCTGATGACCAGCCCCAGCCCCGCGCCCTGGCGGGCGCGCCCGCTGTCGAGCTGGGTAAAGGCGCTGAACAGTCGCGTCTGGTCCGCCACGCTGATGCCCAGACCGCTGTCCTGTACCTGCAACTCGACGGCCACACGGTCGCCATCCGGCAGCTCGCTGAGTTGCAGCGAGACCACGACCTTGCCGTGCTCGGTGAACTTGATCGCGTTGCTCAACAGGTTCGACAGCACCTGGCGAAACCGCACCGCGTCGACCATCACCCACGCCGCTTGCTGCGGGGCGTGCAGCTGTAGCGCCAGGCCTTTGATTCGGGCATTGCCCTCGAACACGCGCACGGTGGCGCGGACGATATCCAGCAGGTCGGCAGGGGCCGGGTGCAGGGTCAGGTGGCCGGCTTCGACACGGGAGATGTCGAGGATATCGCCGATCAGTTCCAGCAGGCCGATGGCCGACTCATGCGCGGTCTTCAACGACACCATGTCGCACTGCCCGCGTCGGCCGTCTTCCACGGCCAGTTCCAGCAGGCCGATCACCGCGTTCATGGGCGTGCGGATCTCATGGCTCATGGTGGCGAGGAAAGTGCTCTTGGCCTGGCTGGCCTGTTCGGCATCGTTCTTGGCCTGGCGCAGTTGCTCGAGCAGGCTGCGGCTCAGCGCCAGTTGGGCCTGCAAGGCCTGTTGCGCTTCGGTGCGCTGGTGAATCAGCTTGCGCAAGTAGGTGTTCCAGAACACCACGCCCGCCAGCAGCACCAGCGCGAAACCGCCCAGTTGCAGCATCAGCGTGCGGTAATTACGCCACGGGCTGTCGCTGGCCACGGCGTTGACCCGCCAGCGGTTGATCAGTTGCTCAAGCTCGTCAGGCGGGATGCTGACCAGCGCCTTGTCCAGGATGTTCTGCAGCAACGGCAGTTGTGGGGCAACACCGAAGGCCGCCACCGCCGGTTCATCGTCTACCACCGAGGTGATTTTCAATGCCCCTTTGAACACGTGATTGATGTAATAGGCCGCGTTGATCTGCGTGCTATAGGCGACATCCGCCTGACCATTGGCCACCGCTTCCATCATGAGCAGGGGGTTCTTCACTTCGACGAAGGTCAGGCGCGGGTAGCGCTCGCCGAGAATCGCACGCAGCGGCGAGCCGGTCAGCAACGCCACACGCTGGCGGTCGAGCTGGCCGGTGGTGATGTCGGGCAAGTCGCTGTGGGTGACCAGTACCCGTGGGCTGACCAGGTAGGGCCGGGTGTAGCGCAGTCGCGCTGCACGCTCGGCGCCATAGCCCAGTGCGCCGACGATCTCGGCGTCGCCGCGGGCAACCTGATCGACCATGTCCTGCACCGAATGACGCTGCACGATCTGAAAGCGCAGGCCCGTGCGCAGGCTGATCTGTTCGAGCAGATCGAACGTGGCGCCGCGTGGCTGCTGATTGGCATCATTGAACGTCAGTGGCGCCAGGCTGTCGGTGACCAGTACCCGTATCGTCGGGTGATGGTCGATCCACCGCTGTTCCTCGGCGGTCAATGCGCTGAGGTGGTGCTCCAGCAGGATGCTGGTATTGCCGCTGGTCCAGCGGCGCAGGATGCTCAGCCGTTCGCTGTTGAAGATGCGCGCCAGCGCCTGATCCACCAGGCGTTGGAGTGGCGTGTTGTCGTGCTTCATGGCGAAGGCGAACGCGCCGGCGGGGACGTTGACGAAGTGGTCGATCTTCAGTTGCCCGGAGTAGCTCATGCCGATCAGGTAGTCAGTGCTGATCGCATCGCCCAGGTAGACATCTGCCTGGTTCAGCGCCACGGCCGCCAGCCCGGCGAGTGTCGAGCGGTAGAGGGTCAGTTGCGCATTGGGGTACAGCCGCCGCACGGTATCGGTGGGCAGGTAGTGATCGACAGTGGCCAGGCGCAGGCCAGTAAGGTCATCGCTCTTGCGCAAGCTGCGCCCGGGTTGGGTGACGATGACTGGCAGGTCATCGGTGTAGGGCTGGCTGAGCGTGAGGTTGGCGTCAGCCGCCTCGAAGGCATTGGAGCTGCCGAGCAGGTCGATCTGCCCGTTGTGCAAGGCTTCGATGGCGTCCTGTCGAGTGGCGAAGCGTTGTACCTCGATAGGCACGCCCAGTTGTTCACCGATCAGCCCCGCGTAGTCGGCGCTCAAGCCCTCGTAGTCTTTCAGGCTTGTGTTGATCTCAAAGGGTGGGTAATCAGGCGTCGAGCTGCCCAGCACCAGAGCCTTGCGCTGAGTGAGCCACTGGCGGTCGGCAGGGGCAAGCACCAGGGGCGGTGCGGCGCTTTGCGAGCGCGCCAACAATTGCCGTGGCTCGCTGTCGATCTGGGCCTGGGCGTAAGCCGATACGGCCAACAGCCCTGTCAGCAACAGCGCTGGCAGCATCGGCTTGATTCCTCATTCAATTGACGTTGTTGCGTTTGGCCAGGTCGACCATTTCTACCAGCGACTCGGTCTTGAGCTTGTCCATGATGCGACCGCGGTAAGTACTGATGGTCTTGGCGCTGAGGTTCATTTTCTCACCGATGTATTTGTTGCTTTCGCCTCGGGTGAGGCGGCGCAACACTTCGACCTCACGATTGGAGAGGCTGCCCAGCCGGTTCGCTTCGCTCTCCAGGGAACTGCTATTGACTGACATCTGAGGAAACGTCGAGTAACCCTTGATCATGGCCTTGAGGGCGAAGAGCAGAGAGTCGAGGTCCTCATCCTTGTTGACGAACGCCGAAATGCCCGCATCCAGGCAGCGCCGCACGTAGAGGTCGGCCGGCTGACCGGTGAGGACCATGATCTTCGGTGCCTGATCCATCAACTGCAAGCGCTTGATCACCTCCATGCCGTCCAGGCGGGGCAAGGCGATGTCCAGGATTACCACGTCGGGTTGCAGCTTGCGCGCCATCTCGACTGCTTGAATGCCATCATTGGCCGTGCCGAGCAGGTGGAAATTGTGGTTTTCAAGCAACATGCTCACAGCGAAGCGGATGGCAGCGTGGTCATCAACTACCAGGACGCTGGTCATAGGGAAACTCCTATCGGAAATGTGGTCCGTTTCCTGAAATCACCCAGGAACACGCCGCTGCCTCAGCGGGGAGGCGCACCATACGTCGAATCGGAATGCTTGGTAACGGCGCCGGGGGAAGCGTTGAAAAAGTCAGGATAATCTGAGGAAAATTCCTACAAACCTCTCGGCTAGATCTAGTCTAGGCGCTGCACCAGGGTCTGTAGGAAGGGTCGATGACCGGTGTCACTGCGCACTTCAAGGTCTGAACAGGTGTGCGTGGCTGGCACGGTACAGCGCGGACTCGCTGAACGGCGTGTCACCCAGGACATGGCCCACTAGAATCAACGCCGTGCGACGGAAGCCTTTTTGCTCAACCTGCGCGCTAATGGTCTCCAGGGTGCCGAGCACCCAGTCCTGGTCCGGCCAGCTGGCGCGGTGGACCACTGCGACCGGGCAGTGCGCACCGTAATGCGGCAGCAGTTCGGCGACGATCTGTGCCAGATGCTTGACACCGAGGTGGATCGCCAGGGTGCAGCCATGCCGGGCAAGGTCAGCCAGGCGCTCGCCTTCAGGCAAGGGCGAGCGGTCGCCGTAGCGGGTCAGGATCACCGTCTGCGCCACCCCCGGCAGGGTCAGTTCGCAGCCGAGCAGGGCGGCGCTGGCCGCCGTGGCGGTCACGCCAGGGATGATCTGATACGGAATGTCATGCCGGCGCAGATGGGCGATCTGTTCACCGATGGCGCCGTACAGGCTGGGATCGCCACTGTGTACCCGCGCCACGTCCTGACCCCGCCCATGAGCCTCGCGCATGGCATCGACGATCTGCTCGAGGTGCAGTTCGGCGCTGTTGAGCAGCGTGACGGCCTGATGCCCGACCAGCACTGCTTCAGGCACCAGCGAGCCGGCGTAGATGATCACCGGGCACTGACGAATCAGCCGCTGGCCCTTGACCGTGATCAGCTCGGGGTCGCCGGGGCCGGCACCGATGAAATAGACCGTCATGATACGTCCTGCAAAAAAGGGAGGGCCGCGATTATCCCCGCCAGGCCAGCGCAAGGGTAGCGGGGCCGTGAATCTGCCGGGTCACCCTCAGCGCACAGCGGCCTTCGACCTGCCGGGCAGCGGCCAGTGCAGTGCTCTCGGCTACGCCCCAGCAGCCACTGTGCGCAAAGACGATGGGTGATCGATGGCTGAGCAGGGGTTCCAGGTCGGCAAGGCTTGCGCTTTGAAACACCTGCAGCGGCAGCTGCAGCTTCGCGGCCAATGCCAGCAGGCCCGGTTCCTGGGCCTTGCTGGCCAGGCTGGCGATGCCGCGCACGGCGGTCAGTGACAGCCGATGCTGGCGCAGGGTCTGCAGCAGCAGCGCCTCAAGGTGCTCGGCGGGGCAACCTTTGCGGCAGCCGAAGCCTGCGTACAGCGCAGGCTCCGGTTCGGGCTCAGGCACGCGCAGCACGGCGGTAGAGCCAGGTGCTCAGCAGGCCCAGGGCCACCCAGAACACGGCGTTGGTCAGCCACGAGGCGATCTTGAACTGCGCTTCCAGCGCTTGCGGCGCGAGGCTCTCATGCACCTCTGGCTGCGGCGCGCCGATCAGGTGCGGAAGCACCAGCAGCACCGCGCCCAGGCCCTTGAGCAGCCAGGAGCGGCCGAATACCAGCAAGCCCAGCCCCGCCGCGGTGGCGGCGGCGGTGCCCATCCACCAGCTCTGGCGTTGGGCGAGGTCGGCGGCTGCAGTGCCCGGCAACTCTGGCGGCAGGCCCAGGGTCGGCGCCAGGCAGAACACGGCAAAGCCGGCCAAGCCCCACAGCGCGCCGGTGGCAACCCGGTTGGGCTCACGCAGGCTGTACAACGCGGCGAGGATCAGCGCAAAACCCACTGCGACGACCAGGTTGCCACCGGTGGTGGACAGCACGCGCTGCCAGCCATCTTCCGGCTCCCACGCCTCGGCGGCGGGCTCGTGGGCCGCAGCCGCCTCGGCATGCGCATGCATCTGGGTGGCGGGCGCGGCGTTCTCGTAGGTCTCGGCCTTGAGGATCAGCGGGCTGACCCAGAGGCTTTGCAGCAACGTCAGCAACAGCGCGGCAAGCAAGCCGCTGAACCCAGCGGTACGGGCGATGCGAGTGATCATGCGGGCGTACTCGAGGTTGAGGGATCAGTGGCAGGGGAAGGCGGCGCTGTGCCGGGTGTCATGGGCAGCGTTGTGCACCGCTTCGATGTGCGAGAAGCCGGCGAAATACACCAGGCACAAGCCCAGCAGGCTGGCGCCGATGGCCAGGGTCAGGCGCTGGCTGAGGGTGGCGGGGGCGGTGATCGCAGGTTTGGCGCTGGTAACGGGCATGACGTGATCCTCGGCTGGGAAAACGGCAGGCCACGCGCGGCGGGCCCGGGCGCGAATGCGTCAGGTGCCTGCAACCGCGCCCGCCCACCGCGGGGGTTGTTCGATGCGACAGGCCGGTCTCCGGGCTTGCGAGCAGGCGCCAGGCGCCTCGTGCAGCGCGTCCACCTTCCCACGCTTGCAGGGCATGCCTTGGGCGCAGTGGCTGTCTGGACGCTTGGCTCGCTTACCGTTGCGGGGGCAGCACCGGCCTTGTCTGGTCTGCTGTTGCAGCCCAGACGCACCGGTTTCCCGTTTCACCCCCTGGGGGGCACCTGACGCACGTGCGCTGGGCACGCCCTGCATGGTCTTGGCACGCGGCCGGGCGAGGTGAAAACGGCAGAGACCAGAAGCCCCACAGCGTTTTCAACATCGCCTGAACAAGTAACAAGACTTTTCAGAGGTGCCAAGCAAATCATGCGACGTATTTGCGCGTCAATCACCACCAGCGGTTGACCCCATGCAGGGCACTGCGTAGCCTTGCCGCTTTGAGGTTCCCGGGGAGCTGCTTCCCTGGGCTAGGCGCTGTGCGAGCGTGCCTGTCTGAAGGTCAGGCGTCTCCACACCCGCCGAAGAGGGGAACGCGGTTCAAGCCGCGGCTGCCCCCGCAACTGTAAGCACCGAAGCCGATCGGCATGGCCGCTGCGCACGCGCATGCTGGCGCCGTTCCACATTACGGTGCGAGCCAGGCGACCTGCCTCGACACGCATTCGACTATCAACCGGGCGGGGTGATCCGGTGGCGAGTACGCCCGGCCGTTCTGGTCGCGGGCGGTCGTCCGGCATGCCCGCGCCTTCTGCCAAGGGCACTGAGACATGAAAACACTGGCCAAGCTCCCCGTTACCATCGTCACCGGCTTTCTCGGCTCGGGCAAAACCACCTTGCTGCGGCACATGCTCGATAACGCCCAGGGCCGGCGCATCGCGGTCATCGTCAACGAGTTCGGCGAACTGGGCATCGATGGCGACCTGCTCAAGCAGTGCAGCATCGGCTGCAGCGAAGAAGAGGCCCAGGGACGGGTGTACGAGCTGGCCAATGGCTGCCTGTGCTGCACCGTGCAGGAGGAGTTCTTCCCGGTGATGCGCGAGCTGGTCGCGCGCCGTGGCGATCTGGACCACATTCTCATCGAAACCAGCGGCCTGGCCCTGCCCAAGCCGTTGGTGCAGGCCTTCCAGTGGCCGGAAATCCGCAACGCCTGTACCGTCGATGCCGTGATCACCGTGGTCGACAGCCCGGCGGTCGCAGCGGGCACCTTTGCTGCCTACCCCGACCAGGTCGATGCACAGCGCAAGCTCGACCCCAATCTCGACCACGAATCGCCGCTGCATGAGCTGTTCGCCGACCAACTGGCCAGCGCCGACCTGGTGGTGCTGAACAAGGCCGACCTGATCGACGCCGACGGCCTGGCGCGCGTACGCGCCGAAGTGCAGGAAGAGCTGCCGCCAGCGGTCAAGGTGATCGAAGCGAGCAGCGGCCGCCTGCCGTTGGACGTGCTGCTGGGGTTGGCTGCCGAGTCCGAAGCGCACATCGATGGGCGCCGCACCCACCACGACTCGCACCACGACGACGATGGCGAGCACGACGACCATGACCACGACGCCTTCGACTCCATTTCCCTCGACCTGCCCGAGGCCGACGAGCGCGTGCTGCTCGAAGCCCTGAGCCAGCTGGTCGCCGAGTTCGGCATCCTGCGCGCCAAAGGCTTCGCCGCCATTCCCGGCAAGCCCATGCGCCTGCTGATCCAGGGGGTCGGCAGCCGCTTCGACAAGCATTTCGATCGCCCATGGCGCAGCGACGAACCACGCATCACGCGCCTGGTACTGATCGGCCAGGACCTCGACGCCGAGTTGCTCGGCACGCGCCTGCGCCAGGCCCTGGGCGCCTGATCGATGCACCTGCTGCGGACCCAGCCCGGCGGCTTCGTGCCGGACGACAGCATCGCGGACCTCGGCCAGACCCCCGCCGAGCTGGTGATCCTCTGCAGCGGTGACTCGCACCTGGCGCTGCTGGCCGAGACAGCCGAGCAATTGCCGGCCGACTACCCCAGCGTGCGCCTGGCCAACCCCATGCAGGTGCAGAATCACGCTTCGGTCGATCTCTACGTCGACGAGGTGCTGCGCCACGCCAAGGTAATCCTGGTGTCGCTGCATGGCGGGGTGGGCTACTGGCGCTATGGCGTCGAGCAGTTGGTGGAACTGGCGAGCCGCGGTGTCGAGTTGATCCTGGTGCCTGGCGATGACCGCCCGGATCCCGAGCTGACGGGCCTGGGCAGTGTGCGTGATGCTCGCGCCGAGCGGCTCTGGCACTACCTGCGCCAGGGCGGCAAAGGCAATGCACTGAACCTGTTCCACTGCCTGGCCAGCACCTGGCTGGACCGCGACTATGCCTGGGACGAACCGCAGCCGCTGCCGCGCACCAGCGTTTATCACCCACAGGTGGCCAACGCCACGCTGCAGGACTGGTACGGCCAGTGGCAGGCCGATCAGCCGGTCGCGCCGCTGCTGTTCTACCGCTCGCACCTGCAAGCGGCCAACACCGGCTTCATCGACGTGTTCTGCGAGCGCCTGCTGGCAGCCGGGCTCAACCCCTTGCCAATGGCAGTGGCCAGTCTCAAGGAGCCGGGTTGTCTGGAGCAGGTGCAGGCCTGGATGGACGAGGTCGAGGCCGAGGTGATCATCAACACCACCGGCTTTGCCCTGTCGAGCCCCGAGCGGCCCAACCTGCGCCCGCTGCGCCGCGACATACCGGTGCTGCAGGCGATCTGCGCGCAAGACAACCAGCCCGCCTGGGAGGCGAACGAGCAAGGCCTCGGCGCGCGGGACCTGGCCATGCACATCGTGTTGCCCGAGCTCGATGGGCGCGTCATCACTCGGCCGATCAGCTTCAAGGACCTGGCCTGGCGCAGCGAGCGCAGCCAGTCCGATGTGGTCTGCTACCGTGCGCACCCCGAGCGCATGGATTTCGTTGCCGAGCTGGCCCGCCGCTGGGTGGCCCTGGCGCGGCTGCCTGCCGGGCAGAAACGCATCGCCCTGGTCCTGGCCAACTACCCGACCCGCGATGGCCGCATCGGCAACGGTGTAGGCCTCGACACGCCGGGGGCGGCACTCAACATCCTGCGCGCGTTGAAAGACCAGGGCTATCCGCTGGGCGAGCTGCCAGACAGCGGCACCTCGCTGATCCAGGCGCTGTTGGGTGGCGTGACCAACGACCTCGACCACCTCGACCAACGCCCCTGCGCGCAAAGCCTGAGCCTGGATGACTACCAGCGTGCCTTCGCTCGGCTGCCGGCGGCCAATCGCCAGGCCGTGCTCGAACGCTGGGGCCCGCCCGAGCAAGACCCGATGTTTCGCAGCGGGCGGATGATGGTCGCCGGCCTGCGCTTTGGCCTGACTTTCGTCGGCATTCAGCCGGCGCGTGGCTACCAGGTCGACCCCAGCGCGGTCTATCACGACCCGGACCTGGTACCGCCCCATGGCTATCTGGCGTTCTACTTCTGGCTGCGCCACGACTACGGCAGCGATGCGCTGATCCATGTCGGCAAGCACGGCAACCTCGAGTGGTTGCCGGGCAAAGGTGTGGGCCTGTCGGCCGAGTGCTGGCCCGACGCACTGTTGGGGCCGATGCCCAACATCTACCCGTTCATCGTCAATGACCCGGGCGAGGGCGCCCAAGCCAAGCGCCGCACCCAGGCGGTCATCATCGATCACCTGATGCCGCCGCTGACCCGCGCCGAAACCTACGGCCCACTGCGCCATCTGGAGCGCCTGGCCGACGAATACTACGACGCACAACTGCTCGATCCACGCCGTGCCCGTGAGCTGCAACGCGAAATTCTGGAGCTGGTCAAAGCCAACCACATCGATCGCGAGTTGCAGCTCGAAGGCCAGCTGGACGATGCTGCGCTGTGGTTGCCACGGCTCGATACGTACCTGTGCGACCTCAAGGAATCGCAGATTCGTGATGGCCTGCACGTGTTTGGGCAGTCGCCTGCAGGACGCCTGCGCCGCGACACACTGCTGGCCCTGCTGCGGGTGGCGCGCGGTGACGGACAGGGCGCCAATGCCAGCCTGTTGCGGGCGTTGGCCAAAGCCCAGGCGCTGGGCTTCGACCCGCTCGATTGCGACCTCGGTGAGCCGTGGGCAGGCCCTCGACCCGCCGGCCTGCAAGGCGTCGATGACGCGCGTCGCATTGCCGAAGATGACGTTGTCGTC
>NZ_DAMCCR010000019.1:0-56115 GCF_032058845.1 Pseudomonas sp.
TGCCCGCCGTTGCCGCAGCGGCCCTGGCCTGCTTGCGCAGCTCGGCCAGCGACGGCGACTTGGCAACGCTGACCGCGGCGGGCTTGAGCAGCGTGCGCTGGCAGGATTTGCAGGACACTTCCTCGCTGACGCCGCTGCTGACCAGTGTTTGCGCGGTGCGCCCGCAGGCGGCCTCGAGGCCGTTGGTGGAATAGTGGGTAACCAAACCGGGTTTCTCCGAAAAGCACGTGCATTGGAACGGCCGGCATTCTCGCACACCCAGCTCCACATGCCGAACCGACAGGACGGCAGGACAGATCAGTAGCACTTTGCCATAATGGCGCCCACCTCCGGGTTTTGCACCCATGCCGCTGGGCGGTTTTCGACCTGGCATGACAAGTATCAAGGCTTTTCATTCAGAGCCTAGGCGCCACCTCCGGCGCGGACTATAGTGCGGCGGCCCCACGAGTACCCCGGCAGCCCGTCCAACGGCTTTGCTTCCCCTGCCATTGCCAGCCCTTTCGCAGGATGAACGCTTGACTAGTCATCTCCCACCTACAGCACCGAGCGTTTCTGTACCTGCCAAGGCTATTGGCGGCTCGCTCAAAGGTGCCCTGGCGCTGATCGTACTGCTGCTGCTGGGCCTGCTCATCTGGCAATTGCTGGCGCAGTTTCGCACCACCCTGGTCGAGCAGCGCGAGCAAAGCCTGAGCGCCACCGCCGTGCTGGCCGAGCAGCTCGAGCTGAACATGGCGCTCAAGGCCCAACAGGCCATCACGCTGCTGCAACCCCATGCCGAGCCTCCCACTGCCAGCGAGCTTCCCGTGCTGCTGGAGCGCTGGCGCCGGCAGTTGCCGGCCTTGCAGGACGTGACGTGGCTGGACACCGCCGGCCAGCTACAACTCGACAGCGTACCCGCCGCAGGCACCACCGATGCCTTGCCCGCTGCCGTCAGGCTCGGCCTGGGCCAGGCATTTTTCTGGAGCGACAGCGCCGATGGCCAGACCCTCTATCTGACACTCCAGCAACCCGACGGCGCGTCCGAGAAAGCCCGTGGCTACTGGCTTGTGCGCCTCTCGGCGGACTACATTCAGACCCTCAGCCAGCGCCTGCAAAGCGCTGATCATCCCCTGTGGCTACTGCAGAACAGCCGCACAGCGCATGTCCTGGCACGCCATACCGGGCTGCCCGCCAACAGCGCACTGGACAGTGTGATGCTCAGCTTTCTCGACCACAGTACCTGGCAGTTGCAGGGGTTTTTCGATGCCCGACAAGCGCGTAACCACTTGCTTCCGGCACTGATTGGCAAGTGCCTGCTGATACTGCTCTGCGCGTGCCTGCCAGCCCTGGCCCTGCTCAACCTGCGCCGCCGCCAGCGCGCGCTGCAGGAGGACCGTCGCCGCTACCACGACATCTTCGAAGGCACCGGCGTGGCGCTGTGTGTGCTCGACCTCTCCAGCCTGCCCGGCCAGCTTCAGCGCCATCACGTGGGCAACCGCGCCGCGCTCAAGCACAGCCTGGCACTGGACCCGAACCTGCGCCGGTCGCTGTTGCAGGAGCTGAAGATCACCGAAACCAATCAGGTGGCCCGGCAACTGCTCGGCGTCGACTGCAACGCGCGCGCCTGGCAGCGCCTGATCGAAAGCACCGGCGATGGCCGCGACAGCGTTGGCATGCAGCTGATCGATGCGGTCCTCGAGCAACGCTCGCAGCTTGAACTGGAAGTGCGCCTGCCCACCCCATCGGCCACCGACCTGCACCTGTGGCTGATGGTCCGGCTGCCCGAGCCGCGCGATTACCAGGCGGTGATCCTCAGCATCAGCGACATCACCAGCCGCAAGCAGGTCGAGCTGTCGGTGCTCGAGCGCGAAAGCTTCTGGTCGGATGTGGTGCGTACCGTGCCTGACCAGCTGTACGTGCAGGACGTGCAGAGCCAGCAGATGATCTTCAGCAACCGCCACCTTGGCCAGACCCTGGGCTACTCCCGCGCGGAACTGACGCAACTGGGCGACCGTTTCTGGGAGCTGCTGATGCACCCGAGCGATGCCGAGCAGTACCGTGCGCAGCGCTGGCACCGCCGTGAGGCGGGCAAGGATCAACCGCTGCATTACCAGACCCGCTTCCGCCACAAGGACGGCTCGTGGCGCTGCTACGACATCCGCGAGCAGGTGCTGAGCCACGACAGCGACGGGCAGGCGACACGCATCATCGGCGTGGGCAAGGATGTGACGGTGCAGATCGAGGCCAGCGAGTCGCTGCGCGACAGCGAACAGCGCTACCGCATGCTCGCCGAAAGCATCAGCGACGTGATCTTTTCCACCGACAGCCAACTGCAGCTCAATTACCTCAGCCCGTCGGTGAAAGTGGTGCTGGGGTATGAAGTGGAGTGGGTCTTCGCCAACGGCTGGCAGTCGACCATTGCCAACCCCGCGCAACTCAGCGGCGTGCTGCGCCTGCTCGAGCAGGTCACCCATGCCTTGGGCGACCCCGCGCAGCTGGATCGGCTGCGTAACGAGCTGCCGACCCAGCTGTTTCTGTTCGACTGCCTGCGCGCCGACGGCCGCAAGATCCCCATCGAGCTGCGTGTGGTGCTGGTCTGGGATGAGCATGACGGCTTCGAAGGCATTCTTGGTGTAGGCCGTGACATCAGCCAGCAGCGCCGCGCCGAGAAAGACCTGCGCATGGCCGCCACGGTGTTCGAGCATTCCACCTCGGCCATTCTGATCACCGACCCGGCCGGCTATATCGTACAGGCCAACGAGGCCTTCAGCCGGGTCAGTGGCTACGCGGTGAGCGATGTGCTGGACCAGTTGCCGAGCCTGCTGGTGGTCGACAATCAGCAGGACGCCCACCTGCGCTACGTGCTCAAGCAACTGCACCAGCGCGGCAGCTGGGAAGGCGAGGTGTGGCTCAAGCGCCGCAGCGGCGAGCACTACCCGGCCTGGGTCGGCATCACCGCGGTGTTCGACGATGAAGGCGACCTGGCCAGCTATGTGTGCTTCTTCACCGACATCAGCGAGCGCAAGGCCAGCGAACAGCGCATTCATCGGCTGGCCTACTACGACGCCCTGACCCACCTGCCCAACCGCACCTTGTTCCAGGACCGGCTCTACACCGCGTTGCAGCAAGCGCAGCGCAACACCTCCTGGGTGGTGCTGATGTTCCTCGACCTCGATCGCTTCAAGCCCATCAACGATTCGCTCGGCCACGCCGCCGGCGATCGCATGCTCAAGGACATGGCCGAACGCCTGCTGGCCTGTGTGCACGATGACGACACCGTGGCGCGCATGGGCGGTGACGAATTCACCTTGCTGCTGCAACCCAGACCCAGCCGCGAAGCTTCGCTGAACCGCGCCATCCATGTGGCCGAGAACATTCTCGCCAGCCTGGTGCGGCCGTTCGTGCTGGAGAACCGCGAGTTCTTCGTGACCGCGAGCATCGGCATTGCCCTGAGCCCGCAGGATGGCAGCGAGCTCAGCCAGTTGATGAAAAACGCCGACACGGCCATGTACCACGCCAAGGAACGCGGCAAGAACAACTTCCAGTTCTACCAGGCCGACATGAACGCCAGCGCGCTCGAGCGCCTGGAGCTGGAAAGCGACCTGCGCCATGCGTTGGAGCAGAACGAGTTCATCCTCTATTACCAGCCGCAGTTCAGCGGTGACGGCAAGCGCCTGACGGGCGCCGAAGCGCTGCTGCGCTGGCGCCACCCGCGGCGTGGGCTGATCCCGCCGGGCGAGTTCATTCCGGTGCTCGAAGAGCTGGGCTTGGTGGTGGACGTTGGCGACTGGGTGCTGCGTGAAGCCAGCCGGCAGCTGGTCGCGTGGCGCAAGGCGCGTGTGCGGGTGCCGAAGGTGTCGGTGAACCTGTCGGCGCGGCAGTTCTCGGACGGCCAACTGGGCACCCGCATCGCGACCATCCTCAACGAAAGCGGGCTGCCGCCGGCCTGTCTGGAACTGGAGCTGACCGAAAGCATCCTGATGCGCGAGGTCAACGAGGCCTTGCAGATTCTCGACAGCCTCAAGCAGCTGGGCTTGAGCATTGCCGTCGATGACTTCGGCACGGGTTATTCCTCGCTCAACTACCTCAAGCAGTTCCCCATCGATGTGCTGAAGATCGACCGCACCTTCGTCGATGGCCTGCCGGCCGGTGAGCAGGACGCGCAGATCGCCCGCGCCATAATCGCCATGGCCCACAGCCTGAACCTGGCGGTGATCGCCGAAGGCGTCGAGACCCACGAGCAGCTGGAATTCCTCCGCGAGCATGATTGCGACGAGGTGCAAGGCTATCTGTTCGGTCGGCCCATGCCGGCAAATCAGTTCGAAGCGCAGTTCAGCAACGAAGCGCTGTTCATGCTGGGGTGAATGCGCTGCAGGCGGCCAATCGATACAACAGCGCTCACGGCTGCGCATTCACTTTGCCGCTCGCCATGTGCAGCTTCTCTCCCCCCCATGAGGTAGAATGCTGGCCCCTTTAAGCCCGATCCTTGAGGACCGCCATGTTCAGCCGTGATTTGACCATTGCCAAGTACGACGCCGAGCTCTTCGAAGCCATGCAGCAAGAAGCTCTGCGCCAGGAAGAGCACATCGAGCTGATCGCCTCGGAAAACTACACCAGCCCAGCGGTGATGGAAGCCCAGGGTAGCGTGCTGACCAACAAGTACGCCGAAGGCTACCCGGGCAAGCGTTACTACGGTGGTTGCGAGCACGTCGACGTGGTCGAGCAGTTGGCCATTGACCGAGCCAAGGAGCTGTTCGGCGCCGATTATGCCAACGTCCAGCCGCACGCCGGTTCGCAAGCCAACGCAGCCGTTTACCTGGCCCTGCTGAGCGCCGGTGACACCATCCTGGGCATGAGCCTGGCCCACGGCGGCCACCTGACCCACGGTGCCAGCGTTTCCTCCTCCGGCAAGCTGTACAACGCCATCCAGTACGGCATCGACGCCAACGGCCTGATCGACTACGACGAAGTCGAGCGCCTGGCTGTCGAGCACAAGCCGAAGATGATCGTGGCAGGTTTCTCGGCCTACTCGCAGATCCTCGACTTCCCGCGCTTCCGCGCCATCGCTGACAAGGTCGGTGCCTACCTGTTCGTCGACATGGCGCACGTGGCGGGTCTGGTTGCCGCCGGCGTGTACCCGAACCCGGTGCCGTTTGCCGACGTGGTCACCACCACCACCCACAAGACCCTGCGCGGTCCACGTGGCGGCCTGATCCTGGCCCGTGCCAACGCCGACATCGAGAAAAAGCTCAACTCGGCCGTGTTCCCTGGTGCCCAGGGCGGCCCGCTGGAGCACGTCATTGCCGCCAAGGCGATCTGCTTCAAGGAAGCGCTGCAGCCTGAGTTCAAGGCGTACCAGCAGCAAGTGGTGAAGAACGCCCAGGCCATGGCCGGCGTGTTCATCGAGCGCGGCTTCGACGTGGTGTCCGGCGGCACCGAGAACCACCTGTTCCTGCTCTCGCTGATCAAGCAGGACATTTCCGGCAAAGACGCCGACGCGGCGCTGGGCAAGGCGTTCATCACCGTGAACAAGAACTCGGTACCGAACGATCCACGCTCCCCGTTCGTCACCTCGGGCCTGCGTTTCGGCACCCCGGCCGTGACCACCCGTGGCTTCAAGGAAACCGAGTGCCGCGAGCTGGCCGGCTGGATCTGCGACATCCTGGCCGACCTGAACAACGATGCGGTGATCGACGCCGTGCGTGAGAAGGTCAAGGCCATCTGCAAGAAGCTGCCGGTTTACGGCAACTGAGCAAGGCACTGCTGACGGCCTGACCGTCAGTCCATGAAAAAACCGATGTCGGGCGACCGGCATCGGTTTTTTCATGCCTGTGGTTTCACGGGGTTGCGGTTTGGCCAAGCGCCGCGAAGCCTGCCTTGATCCGGTCTTCCGGCAACTCATCACCGATGAAGACCATCACGCTTTCCCGCGCCTCGCCCTCACACCATTCGGCATCCCAATCGAAGCCATACAGCTTGAGCACGCCCTGGAACACCAGGCGGCGGTCGTCGCCGGCGATGTTCAGCACGCCCTTGTAGCGCAGCAGCTGCTTGCCATGGGTTTCCAACAGCTCGTTCATGAAGTCGCTGAGGCGGTCGATGTCCAGCGCCACCTCGCTGCGCAGCACCAGTGTGGAGATGCGGTCGGGCATCGCTGGCTTGCGCACCGGGCGCAGCGTGGGGCGCAGGTTCTCGCCCAGGTCCGGGTTGAGGTTGAAGCCGCGCACATCGAGCAGCTCGGCCAGGTCGATGCGCCCTTGTTCGACCACACGAACGGCCGCGCGGCCATTGATCCGCGCCAGGCGTTCGCGCAGTGCGTCGACCGCGGCAGGGTCGGCCAGGTCGGTCTTGCTCAGCAACAGGCGGTCGGCAAAGCCCACCTGGGCCTGGGCAATGCTCTGGGTCAGGTGCACGTCGGCATGCACAGCGTCGACCAGAGTGATGATGCCGTCGAGAATGTAGCGCTCGCGCAGCTCCTCATCGATGAAGAAGGTCTGCGCCACGGGCGCCGGGTCCGCCAGGCCGGTGCACTCGATCACCAGGCGGTCGAAGGCGATCTCACCGGCGTCCAGGCGTTCGAGCAGCAGGTAGAGGGCTTTGGTCAGGTCGGTGTGGATGGTGCAGCACACGCAGCCATTGGCCAGGGTCATGACCTGAACCGGCTCCTCGCCCAGCAGCTGGCTGTCGATGCCGGCGTCGCTGAACTCGTTCTCGATCACGGCGATCTTCAGGCCGTGCTCGGCCTTGAGCATGTGCTTGAGCAAGGTCGTTTTGCCAGCACCGAGAAAGCCGGTGAGCACGGTAACGGGAATGGGCGGTTGCACGCAGAATGTCTCCTTGAAGCAGAAATGAAAATGGGAGCGCGGTTGTCCGGGCTCCCACAGGTTCATGCGTTAACGCTTTCAACGACGCCGTTCAGCTTGCCAACGTCCGGTGGTTAACCGCACGCCGGGGTCAACAGCATTTGGGCCCAGCCTTGCCACCATAACGAGCCTCCTGGCGTTCGCGAAAGAACGCCTCGTAGCTCATCACCGGCTGGTCCGGGTGGGTGCGCTGCATGTGCTCGACGTAGTTGTCGTAGTCCGGCATGCCTACCATCAGGCGGGCAGCCTGACCCAGGTACTTACCCAGGCGTCCCAGGTCGTTGAACATGGCCGCAGCCCTCTCTGGTTACGCTTCAGGCAAAGCCTGGAACGGGGTTTCCTTGTCGGTCCGCTCTTTGCGATTCCAGGCGCGATAACCGACCTTGAGGGCAAAGAACAGGATGCTGAACACCACGACCAGGAACAGCACGGTCAGCCCGGCGTTGGTGTAGGCGTTGTAGATCACGTGCTGCATCTGGCCGATGTCCTTGGCCGGCGCCAGTACCTGACCGGCTTCGAGCGCGGTGCTGTACTTGTTCGCCAGGGCCAGGAAGCCCACTGCGGGGTTGCTGTCGAACAGCTTGATGAAGCTCGCGGTGGTGGTGCAGATCAGCAGCCAGATGGCCGGCAGCAGGGTGACCCACACGTACTGCTGACGCTTCATCTTCACCAGCACGACGGTGCCGAGCATCAGCGCGATACCGGCGAGCATCTGGTTGGAGATGCCGAACAGCGGCCACAGGGTGTTGATGCCGCCCAGTGGATCGACCACGCCCTGGTACAGCAGCCAGCCCCACATGGCCACGCAGCCGGCGGTGGCGATCACGTTGGCGGTCCACGACTCGGTTTTCTTCAGAGCCGGCACGAAGTTGCCGAGTAGGTCCTGCAGCATGAAGCGACCGGCACGGGTGCCCGCGTCCACCGCGGTGAGGATGAACAGCGCCTCGAAGAGGATCGCGAAGTGGTACCAGAACGCCATGGTGTTCTCGCCCGGCAGCACGCTGTGCAGGATCTGCGCGATACCTACGGCGAGGGTCGGTGCACCACCGGCACGGGCCAGGATGGTGTTCTCGCCGATATCCCGGGCGACCGCCTCGAGCTGCTCGGGGGTGATCATGAAGCCCCAGCTGCTGACCGTGGCGGCTACCGACTGAACATCCGAGCCGACCAGCGCCGCCGGGCTGTTCATGGCGAAGTAGATCCCCGGCTCGATCACCGAGGCAGCGACCATGGCCATGATGGCCACGAAGGATTCCATCAGCATGCCGCCATAACCGATGTAACGGGCATGGGTCTCGTTGGCCATGAGCTTGGGCGTGGTGCCCGAGCTGATCAGCGCGTGGAAGCCGGACACCGCGCCGCAGGCGATGGTGATGAACAGGAACGGGAACAGGGTGCCCTTCCACACCGGGCCGGTACCGTCGGTGAACTGGGTCAGCGCCGGCATCTTCAGCTCGGGCATCACTACCAGGATGCCGATGGCCAGGGCGATGATGGTGCCGATCTTCAGGAAGGTCGACAGGTAGTCACGCGGCGCCAGGATCAGCCACACCGGTAAAACCGCGGCGACGAAGCCATAGCCGATCAGCATCCAGGTGATCTGCACACCGGTGAAGGTGAAGGCCGGGCCCCACACCGGGTCAGCGGCGATCACACCACCGAGCCAGATCGAGCCGAGCAGCAGGACCACCCCGATCAGGGAAATCTCGCCGATGCGACCGGGCCGGATGTAGCGCATGTAGATGCCCATGAACATCGCGATGGGAATCGTCGCCATCACCGTGAACATGCCCCACGGGCTTTCCGCCAGCGCCTTGACGACGATCAGCGAGAGCACCGCGAGGATGATGATCATGATCAGAAAGGCGCCGAACAGCGCGATGGTGCCGGGGATCTGGCCCATTTCCTCGCGCACCAGCTCGCCCAGGGAGCGGCCGTTACGGCGGGTGGAAATGAACAGCACCATGAAGTCCTGCACCGCACCGGCCAGCACCACGCCGGCGATCAGCCAGAGCGTGCCGGGCAGATACCCCATCTGCGCGGCCAGTACCGGACCGACCAGGGGCCCTGCCCCGGCAATGGCGGCAAAGTGGTGGCCGAAGAGGATGTGCTTGTTGGTCGGCACGTAGTCCAGACCATCGTTGTTGAGCACCGCGGGGGTGGCCCGACGCGGGTCGAGCTGCATCACCTTGGTGGCGATGAACAGGCTGTAGTAACGGTAGGCAACCAGGTACAAGGCCACCGCAGCGACCACGATCCACAAGGCATTGACTGCTTCGCCCCGACGCAAGGCAACCACGCCCAGCGCACAGGCTCCTAACACTGCCAGTGCCAGCCACGGGACGTGGCGGAGCAGGCTATTATTGTTGTTCATGGTTTTACTTCCAGCTGGATTATTGGAATAACGCCGCTCACCGAGTCTAGGGCGAGTGCTTGCGCATTGCCACATCTGCTTTGGTCTAGAGCCTCTGCAGCCTCATCAGCCAGTGTCTGATCTGTCACCCTGTGCCTCTTCCATCCGATGTCTCACCGAGGATTTCATCATGAGCGGTTCACCCACGCGCCGACGCTTTCAACGCATTCCGTTCGATGCCAGGACCGAACTGCATCGAGGACACCAGTCCTGGCCAGTCAGGTTGCTGGATGTGTCGCTCAAGGGGTTGTTGGTAGAACGGCCAGCCTCTTGGCAGGCCGACCTTGCGCAACCCTTGGCAGCGACCGTGCACCTGGATCCGAACACCCACGTGCGCCTGCAAGTCGAACTGCGCCATGAAGAGGCCAATCGCCTGGGTTTCAGCTGGATCACCACCGACCTGGAGTCGCTGACCCACCTGCACCGCCTGATGCAATTGAATCTGGCAGACGAGGCGGAAATGCAGCGCGAGCTGCGGGAATTGATCGATATTTAAGATCTATTTGCGCGCTAACGAATAATTCAAAGGGCGTTTTCTGTCTGGTTAGACAGGTTTATTGTGTTTTTCTTATTTTCTGTATACACCGCTCTAGCACCCACCATACAGGCGTTTTACAGGGTGCAGATCCAGGCTGAAACGGGGCTGTAAAGCGGGCTGAACGGCTCACATCAAAATTATTGTATACAATCGATATGACTCCTTAGGTACGATTCATACCGGTAGTGCCACACAACAATAATTCGAGAGAGCCTGCTCCATGACCACGTCCCCTAGCGCCTCCTCACCCGCCCGGCCCGAGGATGAAAACCTCGGCCTGGGCGCCAACCTGGCCTACGGCCTGCAGCACGTGCTGACCATGTACGGCGGTATCGTCGCGGTGCCGTTGATCCTTGGCCAGGCCGCCGGCATGACGCCAGCAGACATCGGCCTGCTGATCGCCGCTTCATTGTTTGCGGGCGGCCTGGCGACCTTGCTGCAGACCCTCGGCCTGCCGTTCTTCGGCTGTCAGTTGCCGCTGGTGCAAGGCGTGTCGTTCGCCGGCGTGGCGACCATGGGTGCGATTCTCGGCACGCAGGGCGGCGGCGGCATGCCGGCCGTGCTGGGTGCGGTGATGGCCGCCGCGCTGATCGGCTTGCTGATCACCCCGGTGTTTTCGCGCATCACCCAGTTCTTCCCGCCGCTGGTGACCGGCATCGTCATCACCACCATCGGCCTGACCCTGATGCCGGTCGCTGCGCGCTGGGTGATGGGCGGCAACAGCGCCGCCGAAGACTTCGGCAGCGTGGCCAACATCGGCCTGGCCGCACTCACCTTCGCCATTGTGCTGCTGCTGAGCAAGATCGGCAGCGGCACGCTTTCAAGGCTGTCGATTCTTCTGGCCATGGTGATCGGTACGCTGATCGCCTGGGCACTGGGCATGGCCGATTTCAGCCAGGTCAGCCAAGGCCCGCTGCTGGCCCTGCCGGCACCCTTTCACTTCGGCATGCCGACCTTCCACGTCGCGGCCATCCTGTCGATGTGCATCGTGATCATGGTCACCCTGGTGGAAACGTCGGCCGACATCCTTGCCGTAGGCGACATCATCGGCACCAAGGTCGACTCCAAACGCCTGGGCAACGGCCTGCGGGCAGACATGGTGTCGAGCATCCTGGCGCCGATCTTCGGCTCGTTCACGCAGAGCGCATTCGCCCAGAACGTCGGGCTGGTGGCCGTGACGGGGGTGAAAAGTCGCTTTGTGGTGGCCACCGGCGGCGTCATCCTGGTGGTACTCGGCCTGTTGCCGGTCATGGGCCGCGTGATCGCCGCCGTACCGACCCCGGTACTGGGCGGCGCCGGCATCGTCCTGTTCGGCACGGTGGCGGCCAGCGGCATCCGCACCCTGTCGAAGGTCAGCTACCAGAACAACGTCAACCTGATCATCGTCGCCGCCTCGCTGGGCTTCGGCATGATCCCCATCGCCGCGCCGACCTTCTATCACCACTTTCCCAGCTGGTTCGAAACCATCTTCCACTCCGGGATCAGCTCGGCGGCGATCATGGCGATCGTGCTGAACCTGCTGTTCAACCACCTCAAGGCCGGCAACCCGCAGCAACCCTCGGTGTTCGCGGCGGGCTACGAGCGCACCATTCACTACGCCGATATTTCGGCGCTGCGCGATGGCGACTATTTCAAGGATGGCCACCTGTACGATGCCGAAGGGCATGAGGTGCCGATGCAGGAAGATGACCACGAGCCGCCCAAGCCGCGGCGCCGGGCCATGGCCGAGCACTGATTGACCGTGAAGGTCGAGGGGCACCGACGCGCATCGCCGGTGCCCTTTTTTTCACACCCGCGTTCACTCCTCGAACAAGGCATCCAACGCCTGTTCCAGGCGCGTCACTGCAATCACCTGCAACCCTGGCGGGGGATCTTTCGGCGCGTTGGCCTGGGGCACGATGGCGCGCTTGAAACCATGCTTGGCCGCTTCCTTGAGGCGCTCCTGGCCACTGGGCACCGGGCGCACCTCGCCCGACAACCCCACCTCGCCAAACACCAGCAGCCCATGGGCCAACGGGCGGTTGCGCAGGCTCGACATCACGGCAGCGAGCAAGGCCAGGTCAGAGGCGGTTTCCAGCACCTTGACCCCGCCCACCACGTTGAGGAACACGTCCTGATCATGGGTCGGAATGCCACCGTGCCGGTGCAGCACCGCCAGCAACATGGCCAGGCGGTTCTGGTCCAGGCCCAGGGTGACGCGGCGGGGGTTGGACAGGTGGCTGTCGTCCACCAGGGCCTGCACCTCCACCAGCATCGGCCGCGTGCCCTCCCAGGTGGCCATGACCACACTGCCGGGTACCGCTTCCTGGGCGCGGTTGAGGAAGATCGCCGAGGGGTTGGACACCTCTTTCAAACCCCGGTCGGTCATGCCGAACACACCCAGCTCGTTGATCGCGCCAAAGCGGTTCTTCACCGCCCGCAGCAGGCGCAGGCGGCCATCGGACTCGCCTTCGAAATACAGCACGGTGTCGACCATGTGCTCCAGCACCCGCGGCCCGGCCAGCGAGCCTTCCTTGGTGACGTGGCCCACCAGAAAGATCGCCGTGCCGCTCTGCTTGGCGTAGCGCACCAGCAACGCCGTGCTCTCACGCACCTGGGACACGCCGCCGGGTGCCGATTGCAGCTGCTCGGTGAAGATGGTCTGGATCGAGTCGATGACCATCACCCGCGGCTTTTCCGAACGGGCAGTGGCGATGATGGTTTCGATGCAGGTCTCGGTCATGATCTTGAGCTTGTCCTGCGGCAAGCCCAGCCGCCGTGAGCGCATGGCCACCTGCTGCTGGGATTCCTCGCCGGTGACATAAAGCGCAGGCAGGTTGGCGGCCATGTGGCACAGGGTCTGCAACAGGATGGTCGACTTGCCGATACCCGGGTCACCGCCGATCAGCACCACAGAGCCATCGACCAGGCCGCCGCCAAGCACGCGGTCCAGCTCGCTGCTGCTGGTGGTAAAGCGGGGGATTTCCTCGATGCTGACTTCAGCCAGGGTCTTGAGCTGCGCCTGCTGTCCAGTCCAGCCGGCACGCCCGCTGGGCGCTGCAGCGCCACCGCTCTCGATCTGGGTTTCCACCAGAGTGTTCCAGGCGCCGCACTCGCCGCACTGGCCCGCCCACTTGGGGAAGGTCGCGCCGCACTCGGTGCAGCCATACAAGCGCTTGGCCTTGGCCATGGGGTCGGTCTCCTGGAAAAAGCCACCATGATAACCGAGGCCGCACCTCTGCCACGGGCCCACATCGACTAAAACTATTGGTGGCCATGACAGTCACTTGCAGCATGCGCAACGCATGAAAACCGACGCTGGCTTACACTGCGAGCACATTCTCAATTTGTTACAAGGAAACACACCATGAGCGTGATCAAGGAATTCAAGGCCTTTGCGGTCAAGGGCAACGTCGTCGACATGGCGGTCGGGATCATCATTGGTGCGGCGTTCGGCAAGATCGTCTCGTCCTTCGTGGGCGATGTGATCATGCCGCCACTGGGTCTGCTGATCGGCGGGGTCGATTTCAGTGATCTGGCCATCACCCTCAAGGCGGCTCAAGGCGATGTGCCTGCGGTGGTCCTGGCTTACGGCAAGTTCATTCAGACGGTGATCGACTTCATCATCGTGGCCTTCGCCATCTTCATGGGCGTGAAGGCGATCAACCGCCTCAAGCGCGAAGAGGCCGTGGCCCCCAGCGTGCCACCAGCGCCAACGCCCCAGGAAACCCTGCTGACCGAAATCCGTGACCTGCTGAAAACCCAGAATCAGAACAGACTGCCCTGATTCACTGCAGTGGGGCCGCGCAAGGCGGCCCCACTTCGCTACGATTGCAACCTGCCCTGCTACCGTCCTTTACCAGTAGTTCTCTACCGCCACCTGGCCAGGTCGGCGGCTCAGGCTCAATTGCAGATCGCGTGCCTTCAGGGCCTGGCGGGTGTCATCGATCATCTGCGGATTGCCGCACAGCATGACCCGCGAATGCTCCGGGGAAAACGCCAGCCCCGCGGCACGTTCCAGCTCCCCGGTCTCGATCAGTGTGGTGATGCGCGCACTCAATGCCCCGGGGTGCGCCTCACGCGTGACCACCGGAATGAACTGCAACTTGCCAGCGAACGCCTGCAGGTAATCGCGCTGCTCCAGCCCGGCAATCTCATCGACATAGGCCAGCTCGCGGGCCTCGCGCACCGAATACACCAGCTTGATCGAGTCGAAGCGCTCCCAGGCCTCGAAATCCTGCAGGATCGACATGAACGGGGCGATCCCGGTGCCGGTTGCCAGCAGCCACAGGTCGCGGCCGCCGACGAAACGGTCGAGGGTCAGGAAGCCGAAAGCCTGGCGATCGATGAGCAGCTCATCGCCCTGGCCCAGGCGGCTGAGCTCGCTGGTGAACTCGCCACCCGGCACCACGATTGAAAAGAAATCCAGGTATTCATCGTGGGGCGCACTGACCATGGAGTAAGCACGCCAGGCCACACTGCCGTCGGGCTTGGCCACGCCCAGACGCGCGAACTGACCGGAGCGAAAGCGAAACCCCGGGTCGCGGCTTACCCGCAAGCTGAACAGGTTCGGGGTCAGCGGCTGGACGTCCAGGAGGGTCTGGCAGGTGAACTTGTCGGTGCTGGCGGTCATGAGGGGCTCCATGAAACAGGTGCGCCAGTTTGGCGCAAAGCACGCGGGATAAAAACCACGCGATTGCAAGGCGTACTGCCGGTTCAGCCGTAAGAATTAAACCGAAAGACAGTTATAGCGAAAAGAACCGACCTTGGAACTTTTTGTTTCCTACACTGCGCATTGTGCAGTCATCTTGCGACCGTAGCGTTCTGGAGAAGCACCATGCCACATTGGACGTCTGAACAACTTCATGATCTGCTGGAAACGCGAGAGCCCACTGCACTGTTCGATCGCTCGATCGAGCTGGCGCAAGCACTGGGAATGGTCCATCTGGGCTTGCGCTTGCACGTGCACAGCACGACCCGAAGCTCGGACCTTCTGTTCTACAACAATTATCCGCGTGAGTGGAACGAGCGTTATTCAGGCGACCAACTGCACCGCGTCGACCCGATCCGGAGCCTGTGCGATCGCACCACGCTCCCGGTCCTCTGGGACGAGCACCTGTTCGCAGCGGACCGGGAGTACCGCAATGAAGCCTGCCGGTATGGACTGCGTCATGGCTGGACCCAGGCCGTGCATGGCCTGCACGGTTATCGGAGCCATCTGAGCGTCTCCCGGCCTTCGGGCAAGATCGGCCTGAGGGAATTCTACGAGAAGGCCGCTGAGGTGCTGTGGCTGTGCAATACCTTGCACGCGATACTGGGCGAGCATCACAAGGCGCTGCTGGACGCCGAATCGCCCAGACCCAAGTTGAGCGAGCGTGAACTGGAGGTGCTGCGTTGGTCGGCAGCGGGCAAGACCGCCGCCGACATCGCCTGTATCTTGTCGCTGTCGCAAAGCACGGTGAATTTTCATATCCGCAGCGTGATCGTCAAGACCAACGCGTCGAACAAGCCAGGGGCCATCGCCATCGCAGCGATGCAAGGCATGATCTGAACCCGGCCACGCCCCTGTCCGTCAAAGCCCTGTAGAATTCGCCGCATTCCACAGGCCGCGCCAGCGGCCCGACGATTTGCCTCAGAGCCCGACCGATGCCCTTGCTGACCACGCCCTATGCCCGCCTCGACCTGATTCGCCAACCGGACCAGCCCAATGACCCATTACAGGCGTTCGACGCGGCCGACGAATACCTGCTGCAGCACTGCGCGGAGCAGTCGCCAGGCCAGAACGCCCGGGTACTGGTGCTCAATGACAGCTTCGGTGCCCTCGCCGTGAGCCTTGCCGGGCATGGCGAAATCGTCAGCAGCGGGGATTCGTACCTGGCGCACCTGGCGTTGACCAAGAACCTGGCGCGCAATGGCCAGCCTGCCGACAGCGTCGACTTCGTTGCGGCCAGCCAGCCGTGGCAAGGGCCATTCGACCGCGTGTTGCTACGCGTACCCAAGACGCTGGCACTGCTCGAAGAGCAGTTGATTCGCCTGCAGGGCCACCTTGCGCCAGGCGCGCAGGTGACCGCCGGTGCCATGATCAAGCACCTGCCGCGCGCGGCGGGCGATCTGCTGGAGAAATACATCGGTCCTGTGCAAGCCTCGCTGGCCCAGAAGAAAGCCCGCCTGCTGACCGCTACCGTGGCCGAGCGCCCGGCCTTCACCTCGCCCTACCCAACCCGCTACACACTGGACAAGCCTGCCCTGAGCCTGATCAATCACGCCAATGTGTTCTGCCGTGAAGACCTGGACATCGGCACCCGCGCCTTCCTCCCGCACCTGCCTGGCAACCTGGGCAGCGCGCGGGTGGCAGACCTGGGCTGTGGCAATGGCGTACTGGCCATCGCCAGTGCGCTGGACAACCCCGATGCGCACTACACCCTGGTCGATGAGTCCTACATGGCCGTGCAGTCGGCGCAGGAAAACTGGCAGGCCGCCCTGGGCGACCGGGCGGCAGAATTTCAGGCTGCAGACGGCCTGGCCCTGCTGCCCAAGCAGTCGCTGGACGTGGTGCTGTGCAACCCCCCGTTCCATCAGCAACAGGTGGTCGGCGACTTCCTCGCCTGGCGCATGTTCCAGCAAGCCCGTGAGGCCTTGGTGGTCGGAGGCGCGCTGTACATCGTCGGCAACCGCCACCTGGGCTACCACAGCAAGCTGGCGCGCTTGTTCCGAGGCGTGGAGCAGGTCGCGGCAACGCCCAAGTTCGTGATTCTCAAGGCCCGCAAATAGGCGGGGCCGCAGGCGCTGCGGCAACGCTCTCGAGGTGAAGGCCAGCGGCCGAGACACGCGACTGCCGGCAACTGCTGAAACGCCTAGTGCGTGGTCAGCCCGGCAGCGCTCATGAACAGCCGCATCAACCAGGCAAACACCCCCAGGGTGGCCACGCTGGCCACCCAGATCAGCACCAGCCAGCCTACACGCCGCCACAGCGGCCCAGCGGCTGGCGTCTCTTGCGGTTCACGGCGCATGTGCATCGCTCCTTAGTGATAACCGTCGTCATGGCCGACCTTGCCGCGGAACACGTAATAGCTCCAGAACGTGTAGCCGAGGATGAACGGCAGGATGAACAGCGTGCCGACCAGCATGAAGCCCTGGCTCTGCGGCGGCGCGGCAGCGTCCCAGATCGAAACGGACGGCGGAATGATGTTCGGCCACAGGCTGATGCCCAATCCGCTGTAGCCCAGGAAGATCAGTACCAGGGTCAGCAGGAACGGCGTGTAGTGGCTGTCGCGCCCCACGGCCTTGAGCAAGGCATAGAAGGTCACCAGCACCAGGATCGGCACCGGCATGAACCAGAGCAGGTTGGGCATGCTGAACCAGCGCTCGGCGATCTGCCCGTAGGCCAGCGGTGTCCACAGGCTGACCACCCCGATCACTGCCAGCAACACCAACGCCAGGGGGCGCGCCAGGTCATGCATGCGCCGGTGCAGCGCCCCGTCGGTCTTCATGATCAGCCAGGTACAGCCCAGCAGCGTGTACGCCACGATCAGGCCCAACCCGCAGAACAGGCTGAACGGCGTCAGCCAGTCCAGGGTGCCACCGGCAAAGTGCCGGTCGACGACCTTGAAGCCTTCGATGAAGGCGCCCAGCGCTACACCCTGGAAGAAGGTGGCTACCAGTGAGCCCCAGATGAACGCCTTGTCCCACAGATGGCGCTTGGCGTCGCGGGCCTTGAAACGGAACTCGAAGGCCACGCCGCGGAAGATCAAACCGACCAGCATCAGCATCAGCGGCAGGTACAGCGCTTCGAGCACCACCGCATACGCCATCGGAAAGGCGCCGAACAACGCCGCCCCACCGAGCACCAGCCAGGTCTCGTTGCCGTCCCAGACGGGCGCCACGGTGTTCATCATCACGTCGCGGTCGGCCTTGCCCTTGACGAAGGGGAAGAGCATGCCGATCCCCAGGTCGAAGCCATCCATCACCACGTACATCATCACCCCGAAGATGATGATCACGGCCCAGATCAGCGGAAGATCGATACCCATGGTTCAGTTCCCCTCGTTCAGGCGGGCGGCATCGGTGTCGCTGCCCTCATCGGCAGCCGACAGAGGTCGTGCTGGCGTGCGTGGCTGCCCAGGCCCGCCCGGGCGTGGCTGGTTGCCTTCGCCGGTGTGCGGCCCCTTGCGCACCAGGCGCATCATGTAGCCAAGCCCGGTGCCGAACAGCGCGAAATACACCACCACGAACATCACCAGGGTGAAGCCCAACTGGGTCTCGCTGTGATTCGACACCCCCTCGGCCGTGCGCAGCAGGCCATACACCACCCACGGCTGACGGCCGATCTCGGTGGTGAACCAGCCGGCCAGAATGGCAATCAACCCCGACGGCCCCATCCACAGGGCCAGGTAGAGGAAGGGCCGCGAGGTGTACAGGCCACCGCTGCAGCGCAGCCACAGGCTCCACAGGCCCACCAGGATCATCAGCATGCCCAGGCCGACCATGACCCGGAACGACCAGAACACCACGGTCGAGTTGGGCCGGTCTTCAGGTGCGAACTCTTTGAGCGCTGGCACCTGCTGATCCAGGCTGTGGGTCAGGATCAGGCTGCCCAGCGCCGGGATTTCCAGCTTGAAGCGCGTGGTTTCAGCCTGCATGTCGGGCAGCCCGAAGAGAATCAGCGGAGTCGCTTCGCCCGGCAGGTTTTCCCAGTGGCCCTCGATGGCGGCGATTTTCGCCGGCTGGTGCTTGAGGGTGTTGAGGCCATGGAAGTCGCCGATCACGGCCTGCACCGGCGCCACGATCAGTGCCATCCACATGGCCATCGAGAGCATCTTGCGGATTGCCGGGTTGTCGCGTCCGCGCAGCAGGTGCCAGGCCGCCGAGGCGCCGACGAAGAACGCCGTGGCGACGAACGCTGCAGTCGACATGTGCAGCAGGCGGTAGGGAAAGGACGGGTTGAAGATGATTGCCACCCAGTCCACGGGAATCACTCGCCCATCGATGATCTCGTGGCCTTTGGGGGTCTGCATCCAGCTGTTGGAGGCCAGGATCCAGAAGGTCGAAATCAGCGTGCCGATGGCCACCATCACCGTGGCGAAAAAGTGCAGGCCACGGCCCACGCGGTTCCAACCGAACAGCATGACGCCGAGGAAACCTGCCTCGAGGAAGAACGCGGTGAGCACTTCATAGGTCAGCAAGGGCCCGGTGACCGAGCCTGCGAACTCGGAGAAGCGGCTCCAGTTGGTGCCGAACTGATAGGCCATGACCAGGCCCGAGACCACGCCCATGCCGAAGTTGACGGCGAAGATCTTCGACCAGAAATGGTAGAGGTCGCGGTACACCTGCTCGTTGGTTTTCAGCCACATGCCCTCGAGCACGGCCAGGTAACTGGCCAGGCCGATGGTGATGGCAGGGAACAGGATGTGGAACGACACGGTGAAGGCGAACTGGATTCGGGCGAGCTCTAGGGCTTCAAGGCCGAACATGGAGGTGTCCTCGTCAGGTGGTCCGGCGTCAGGGCGTACGGCCCGTCCGCCTGCTGCCCCCTCGTCTATCGAGCGTTGTGCGTTGGAATTGTTCTATCGGATCGCGTGGGGGTACGGCTGTTTGTTGCCCTGGGTCGTTTGATCCAGATCAACGAACAGCGCAAGGATAGCCCCGCAGGCGCGGGCCAGAGGTGTGGTTGAATGCCGCGCGACAGGAGGTCTCACCGGGTTACCGAGGCCAGCGAAATGTGCTCGGGCGAGCAAGCAGCAACTCTTTGTTACAAACAGGTGATAGGCTGGGCGTTCACTGGATGGGTCGCTTTTCTACTTGCCCTGCGGAGTTCCATACCTCGATGCCTGAACCCACCCTGCTCCGCCACCACCGCCCCTTCGTTGCCTTCTGGTTCGCCCGCGTGTTTACCGCCAGTGGCTTCCAGATGCTCACCGTGGCCATCGGCTGGCACCTCTATCAGCTTACGGGCAACGTGCTGGACCTCGGTCTGGTCGGGTTGGTGGAGTTCGCCCCGCGAGTGCTGTTCATGCTGCACACCGGGCATGTGGCCGACCGCTACGACCGACGCCGGGTGGCCGCGCTGTGTCAGTCACTGCAGGGGCTGATCGCCCTGGGCCTGGTCTTGGGCAGCGCGACCGACAACGTCAGTCGCGAGCTGATCTTCGCCCTGGCCTTCCTGCTGGGCACTACCCGTTCGTTCGAGATGCCCGCGACCCAGGCGCTGCTGCCCAACGTGGTGCCGGCAGGCCTGTTTCCTCGCGCGGTGGCCGCATCGGCGTCTGCCACCCAATCGGCAACCATCGTCGCTCCAGCCATTGGCGGTTTTCTTTACGCCTTCGGCAGCACGTGGGTCTACGGCCCGACCGTGGCCTTGTACGCCATCGCCTGCCTGCTGACCCTGAGCCTCAGGGTACGCCCGCAAATCGCCCAACGCGGGCGGGCCAGCCTGGAGTCGCTGCTGGCGGGTATCCGCTTCATCCGCAGCCGCCCGGATATCCTTGGCGCCATCTCTCTGGACCTGTTCGCCGTGCTGCTGGGCGGCGCTACGGCGCTGCTGCCGGTGTTCGCCAAGGACATTCTGCTTACCGGCCCCATGGGCCTGGGGCTGCTGCGTTCGGCGCCAGCGGTCGGTGCGTTACTGATGTCGCTGTGGCTCGCGCGCTTCCCGTTCGAGCGCAGGGTCGGGCGCACCATGTTCACGGCGGTCGGCGTGTTCGGGGTAGCGACCATTGCCTTTGGCCTGTCGACCTCGTTCTGGTTCTCGCTGGCGGTGCTGGTGGTGCTGGGCGCGGCAGACATGATCAGCATGGTGATCCGCAGCGCCTTCGTGCAGCTGGAGACACCCGACGACATGCGCGGCCGCGTCAGCGCGGTGAATGGCTTGTTCATTGGCGCCTCGAACCAGCTGGGCGAGTTCGAGTCCGGGGTCACCGCGCACTGGCTGGGCACGGTGCCAGCGGTGGTGCTGGGCGGGATTGGTACGCTGGTGGTCACGGGTGTGTGGATCAAGCTGTTCCCAACGCTGGCGGGACGCGATCGGTTGCACAGCGAGGGCAAGGACGCCTGATCCGTGGTCCCGCGGCGGGTGGGTCGCCAGCACTGTGCAGCTCAAACCTGGCAGACCCACCGCCCCCTGGAGCGCCCGTCCCGGCGCTCCGGTCAGCCGCGATGGCCGCCACAGCCGGCCCTGTAGGAGCGGCCGGTCCGGCGCTCCGGTTAGCCGCGATAGCCGCCACAGCCACCCTGTAGGAGCGGCTTCAGCCGCGATGGCCGGCACAGCCGGCCCAATTCAGCCGCCGCGCAATGACAGGCAAGCGGTGATCGCAGCGTTGGCCCGGCTTCACCCCCCTGGCCCAAGCCACACAAGACCCGCCTCGACATACAAACCTGGAGCCTCATCACACACTACAGCAGCAGGGTCATGCTCAATTCCTCGCCCTGCGGCGTCCGATAACCCGGCCCGCCGTGCACCCAGCCGGTGGCCCGATACAGCGCCAACGCAGCTACATTCTCGGGCGCAACCGACAATTGCAGGCAATGAATATCCGGCCACAACGCCCGCACCACTCCCGGCAGTGCCTGCATGCAGGCACGCCCCAGGCCTTGCCCTTGAACCTCCTGATCGACCTGCAAGGCAATCAGCATGGCGGCGTGCGGTTCGGCCCAGTTGGGCAGGAATGCCCCGCGCTGGAGCAACAAGAGACCGCGCGGCCGCTGCTCGACCAGCATCACCAGACAACACTGGCGCTCGCTGCACGCCTGCAACAGGTACAGCGCGCTCTCCACATCGCCGGCATGGCGCTGCTGCTCGGGCGACAGCCGAATGTCGAGCAGTTGCGCTCGCTGCGCTGCGGTGAGGTCGCGGTAGTCGGTGAGGTGCACGGCGGCTGGCTCTTTAACGGGGCAGCAGTGTAGCGCGTACGTAGCACGGTTCGCCCTGCTCGGCTCAGGAAGCGCTGCTCGATGCCTCGCTCGGCTGCCGCGTGTGCGGTCGGGCGTTGCCTGGCTGATCCGTTGTCATCCCGGGCGACGTACCGCTCGCCATTGCCTGCCGCACCTGAGCCCCCGGCATAGCGCCCTGCCCTCACCGCAGGTCGCCTTGGCGCTCAGACATTTCAGACAGCAGCTACCGCTCGCCAGGCATGCTGGTATGATGCGCGGCTTTTTTCCACCCCGGATAAAACACGGCGCCACTCGCGGCCTGTGCTTTGCTGATGGGGTCGATACATTCACGGCGCCGACGGCGACTTGGGAGCGGGCATGCTGGAAAGGCTGTTTCAACTAAGAGCACACAACACCAACGTGCGTACCGAGATACTGGCGGGCGTCACCACCTTCCTGGCCATGGCCTACATCCTCTTCGTCAACCCGAGCATTCTCGGCGAGACCGGCATGGACAAAGGCGCGCTGTTCGTCGCCACATGCCTGGCCGCTGCGATCGGCTCGGTGACCATGGGCCTGATCGCCAACTACCCGATCGCGCTGGCGCCGGGCATGGGCCTGAACGCCTTCTTCACCTACACCGTGGTGCTGCATCAGGGGCATACCTGGCAGGTGGCGCTGGGCGCGGTGTTCATCTCGGCGGTGCTGTTCTTCGTCCTGTCGATCCTGCGTGTGCGCGAGTGGATCGTGAACAGCATCCCGCTGCCGTTGCGCTCGGCCATCGCTGCAGGCATCGGCCTGTTCCTGGCGCTGATCGCGCTGCATAACGCAGGCATCGTCGTCGATAACCCGGCTACCCTGGTGGGCCTTGGCGACCTCAGCCAGCCGGCGCCGATCCTGGCCACGCTGGGCTTCTTCCTGATCGTCGGGCTGGAATCGCTGAAGGTCCGCGGCGCGGTGCTGATCGGCATTCTGGTGGTGACCGTGGCGGCGATCGTGCTGGGTGTGACGCCGTTCGCCGGCGTGGTGTCGATGCCGCCGTCGCTGGCACCGACCTTCCTGCAGCTGGATATTGCCGGCGCGCTGGACGTGGCGCTGATCAGCGTGATCTTCGCCTTCCTCTTCGTTGACCTGTTCGACAACTCCGGCACCCTCATCGGCGTCGCCAAGCGCGCGGGGTTGATGGGCAAGGACGGCCACATGCCGAAGATGGGCCGCGCCCTGATCGCCGACAGCACCGCCGCCATGGCCGGCTCGCTGCTGGGCACCTCGACCACCACCAGCTACATCGAATCGGCGGCAGGTGTGAGCGCCGGTGGCCGCACCGGCCTGACCGCCATCGTGGTCGCTGTATTGTTCCTTCTGGCGCTGTTCTTCGCCCCGCTGGCCGGCAGCGTACCGGCCTTCGCCACCGCGCCGGCGCTGCTCTTCGTTGCGGTGCTGATGGCGTCTGGCCTGGCCGAAATCAACTGGGACGACATCACCGAAGCCGCACCGGTGATGGTGACTGCCCTGGCCATGCCGCTGACCTATTCGATCGCCAACGGCATTGCCTTCGGCTTCATCGCCTGGACCGCCATCAAGCTGATTTCCGGCCGCCACCGCGACCTCAACCCGGCCTTGGTGATCCTTTCCGTCCTGTTCGTCATCAAATTGGGATGGTTCCCCGCATGAGTGCTGCCTTCGACCCCGCTTCCTACACCGCCCAGCTCGACGCCAAGGCAGAGCGCCTGCGCGAGCTGCTGGCGCCGTTCGCTGCACCGGAACCTGCGGTGTTCGATTCGCCCCTGGACCACTACCGCCTGCGCGCCGAGTTCCGCCTGTGGCGCGAAGACGGCGAGCGGCACTACGCGATGTTCGCCCCCGGTGAGAAGCACAAGGCGATCCTGATCGACGACTTCCCCATCGCCAGCCAGCGCATCAATGTGCTGATGCCGCGTCTGAAAGCCGCCTGGCAGGCCAGCGAGGCGCTGAGCAATCGCCTGTTCCAGGTGGAGTTCCTCACCACCCTGGCCGGGGACGCGATGGTTACCCTGTGCTACCACCGCCCGCTCGATGAAGCGTGGGAAGCCGCGGCGCAGGCGCTGGCCACCGAGCTGGAGATGAGCGTGATCGGTCGCTCGAAAGGCAAGCGCCTGGTGGTTGGCCGCGATTACGCCGTCGAGAAGCTGGAGGTGGCCGGACGGGTGTTCAGCTACCGCCAGCCAGAAGGCGCATTCACCCAGCCCAACGGCACGGTGAACCAGAAGATGCTCAACTGGGCCTTCGAGGCCATGGGCGAGCGCGACGACGACCTGCTCGAACTCTACTGCGGCAACGGCAACTTCACCCTGCCGCTGGCCACCCGGGCGCGCAAGGTGCTGGCGACCGAGATCAGCAAGACCTCGGTCAATGCCGCGTTGAGCAACCTGGACGAGAACGGTGTGGATAACGTCTGCCTGGTGCGCCTGTCGGCCGAGGAACTGACCCAGGCCCTGAATGAGGTGCGGCCGTTCCGCCGCTTGCAGGGGATCGACCTGAAGCAGTACGCCTTCGGCACCGTGTTCGTCGATCCACCGCGCGCCGGCATGGACCCGGACACCTGCGAGCTGACCCGGCGGTTCGAACGCATCCTGTACATCTCGTGCAACCCGGAAACCCTCGCCGCCAACATCGCACAACTGCACGACACCCACCGCATCGAGCGCTGCGCGGTGTTCGATCAGTTTCCGTATACGCACCATATGGAAAGCGGTGTGTTGCTGGTGCGTCGGTGAGGTCAGCAGTCTTGTGGAAGCCCCGCCGCAAGGCCCCGAGCTCTCACGTAGAGAACTGGACCCCTGTGGGAGCCAACTGTCTTTCACGAGCGACTAACAAACGGTCGGATCAGGCCTTTGTCGACAGCAACGCGGTCCGGGTGGGAGCGGCTTCAGCCGCGATGGGCGGCGCAGCCGCCCTGACTCAGGCGACACGTGCTGCCAGACACTATGCCATGGCAGCCATTGAGCCGGCTGCACCACCTATCGCGGCTAACCGGAGCGCCGGACCGGCGACTCCCACGGTTTGCGGCTGAATCAGCAAGTGACGTGTATGTCCATGAAAGGCGATCACAACTGGCTAGCTGGACTACGTATAGGGATAGACCCTGTATCGCCGGTACAGTGACATGGCCGACATGAAGTCCATTCGATCGGATTGACAAATACCGTGCGCAACTAGCCAGTGACAGCCCCATTCGGCCCACTGGCAATCAGCGCAGCACCACAGGCGGTTTTCATGCCGTCCAGCGCGACTGGCGTGCCCTCGATTTCATAGGTGCTGCTGCCCTCGGCAATCGGGAAAATGCCTTTGCATAACGGGCAACTGACCTTGTGACCGACTCCGGCGATGGGTTTGCCATTAAGGTCGGTCTGGGAGAAGGCTTCAAGTACCTTGCCGCCGTGTGTGGTGGTGTCGCCCAGGCGGATGATGTCTTTCATGTTGATACTCCGTTGGCGAATTTACTAGTCTCTTAGTGCTGATGCATTTGCGCATCAACTGCGGCAGTTGAGTACCTGACTCTGACGCAGCGTAAGACGGCACTTTTGATGCGATAAGACTGCAGTCTAATCATGCATTAAAATCCCTCATAGCATAACATCCTCAAAAATACTTCCCTCTTGGCGAGCATCTAGATTGCATGTTATTAGAATACCCATTTAAAATTTTCTTCAAGCCGCCAAATGCGAGGCAATCTCTGCTTTTTTAGCACTCCTGAGCGCTGACCCAAGCAGAAATTTTTTCTTTAATGTCGTCCAGAAGCGCCAATCCTCCCACAACAACTAACTCACACCCACCCTCTTTATCGCGATACGAACAAAGATTATGAATATCTTCATCCAACACAACCCTGAGAATTTGACCAGTGATCTCATTCCTTGCAGAGAAAATTGGATTGCCATCCAAGAAGGGCGTACCATTCACGTAGTAAGTATTGTAGTACGGAAAATTAAATACATCAGACCCAACTGCGCAAGCCCGAAGACTTAATATAAAATAATCATACAAATACTGTTCCAGTAATTCATAGCAACCTCTGTCAGTCAAGTAATTTTCGAACATACTCCTACTCCACAAACGCCCTTCCGGTTATCACTTCGATGTCAACACGTTCACTTTTGGTATCTCTTACCATAAAAGTCCGGCTAACACTGGCATTCGCCCCGCCGCATCTAGCACAATTATCAATATACTTGTCTGCCTTCATAAATGCATCCTGCCGGGCCGCGAGCTCTTTTTTATTCAATTTTCCTTTCAATTCCTCAAGTTTCTTCTTGGCATCTTTAACGGTCAGAGGATCATCTTGGTTCCATGCCACCGATTCCTCAAGCTTGGTTCCTTGAGCTTGAATGCGTCCTCGATGCGCTGCTAATCCCAGTGGATCGATCCAACCCACAGGATTTGATGCATATTGATAGAGATTTATTCCACCTTCATAACTGATAGGATCTTTATTAACAAATCGACCGACGTAATAATCATAATACCGATATCGGTTGTAATGCAGCCCCGTCTCATGATCGTGGTACTGCCCTTGGAACCGAATCGGATTAGTCACTTCCGCGTGAGCAACCAGCACCCCACCCCATGCCTTGTACTGCGCACTCCAAACCACATCCCCCTGCAAGTCCGTCAGTTCCTGCGGAGTCCCCAAATGGTCACACTGGTACCACACCAACGCATCAAATGCTGAAGGCGTTACCTTATGGTTCCACAGCGGATCTTCATCAAGGCTGTAATCGCCGCGGTAATTCGGTTGGGCTAGCAAACGGATGGGTGCGTTACGCAGCGCTTGGGCCACCGGAACGAACGTGCCCGGCTCATATATGTAATGCACCGTACGCCCCGTTTCACCATCACTTCGCGCCGGGCTGCTCTCCCAGGCGAGGTTGTCTCCATCCCATCCGTACAGCGTAAATCCGCAGCCTAGTTCGCGCTGCTTTCGCAAGTGCTCGTTCTTGTTCCAGAGTGATCCTGCTTCAGGGCGCGGTCGATAGTGTACGTTCGAGTGCTTGAACAGGCGGCGCCCCAAGGCGTCGTAGGCATAGTCCACCGACAGCCTGGCATCTTTGAAATGAATCAGGCGGTCAAACAGATCCCAGCGCAGTTCGCTGCAGGTGCCGTTATGCCAGCGTTTGACCTGATTGCCTCGATCATCGTATTGGTAATGGGTGCCGGCATAGTCGCGTAACAGGTTGTCGAGCAGTTTACTGGGGCGTGGTGTTGATTCCAGCGGGCGGCGAGCCTCGGCGTTTGGCTGATCCAGCAAGTTGCCGGCCGGGTCGAACTCGAAAGTCTCGACACCCAGACGGCTTGCAGCGCCGAGCAGCCGGCCCACCGGATCGTAGCGGTAAGACAGGGCGCCGCGACGGCTGTCCTGGATGCCTGTGAGTTGGCTTGCGGCATCGTAGGTGTACTCACGTTTGATCAGTACCGACCGGTCATCGGGTCTGCCGAGCAGTTGTTCCCGCAGTCGCCCAAGGGCATCCCATGATTGCGTCTGTGTAAGTCGGTTGCCTTGATGCCGCCCTACCTCGCGGTGCAGATCATCGCGCTCGTAGCCCAGCAGCTCGTGCTCGTTGAGGCGCAGTGCCAGGAGATGGCCGCTGCCATAGGTCAACCAACTGACTCGATGACCGTCTGGACGGGTGGTTGCGATGCGCTGGTTCAACACGTCGTACTCGTGCTTCCAGACTGCGACCATGGGCGTTTTCAGCCGCACATAATGCTGATGCTCGCGTACCAGGTTGCCCGCCCGGTCGTGGAACCACTGCACGCGGCTGTCTGCGTTGTGGGCAAGGACCAGATGACCGTTGCCGTCATAGGCGAATGTCTCGGTCTGTGACACTTCTCCCTTACTGGCACGCCGCTCGGTGACGCGACCCAGTTCGTCGAGGCTGAGGTGGATGACGCGTTCACCGTTGATGATTGCAGCCAGTCGCCCGGTTTCGGGGGCGTACTGATAGCGGGTGACCTGAGCGTCGAAGCCGGTTTCGGCCAACAGGCGCCCCATCGGGTCATAGTGGAACCGTGCCGAGCGCTTGTTTTCGTTCTCGAGCGCTTGCAATCGTCCGAGTCGATCCCAGTGATAACGCAGCGTGTGTTCGGCGGCGTCCACGCGTTCGGCGATGAAGCCGGCCGCGTTATAGCGCCAGGTGGTGCAACGATCGAGCGCGTCGACATGCACCAATAACCGGCCTTCGGCATCGCGCCTCATGCGCTCTTCGGTCTTGTCCGGGTGTCTGATCAACACCGGCTGTCCGGCGTTGCATTCGTATTCGGTGGTGCTCCCCGCTGCATCGGTGAAGCAGATCATTTGCCCGCGTTCGTCGTACCGCCAACTGCTGGCCTTGCCCGAGCAGTCGACGTACTTCACCAACTGGCCGGCGGCGTTGTAGGCCAGCGTTTTCTCGTTGCCGTTGGCATCCTTGATAACGGTGGGTTGACCGGCCTTGTCGTAGGTGTATTCAGTCTTGTTCCCGAGCGGATCGATGACCTCGATCAGATTGCCGACATCGTCATACGTGCTCAGCCAGAGACCGCCTTCCGCGTCCATGACTCTGATGAGCTGGTCTTGATCGTCATAGGCAAAATGCACAATGGAGTGGTCCGCCCGGATGTGCTCCAACTGATTGCCACGCGCGTCGTAGCAGTATCGATCTGTCGTGCCATCAGGGTGGATATGTCGCACCACATTCTTGGCGTCATCACGGAACAGCCATTCCGATAGTCCATCGGCGTAGCCAATCCGGTAGGTGTAGCCAAGGATGTCGTAGTAATGCCAGGTCTCGTGGCCGTGCGCATCTGTCACATAGGTCAGGCGAATATTTTCATCCCACTCCAGATGCGTGTCGAAGCTGCCGTCGTCCGCCCACTCGCGTACCGCTTTGGCGTGAGCGCCAGTCCCTTGCCACTGCAGATTCATGCCACGCCCGGTACGGTCGGTGTAACGCGTGATCAGATGATGCTGATAGTGGTAGGCCCATGCCGAGGCGTGCTCGTCCTGCGCCTGAATCAGATCGCCGTTCGTGTCGTATTGATAGGCACACAGTTGGCGTTGCGGCGCACCCTCGCGGAGTTCCCAGACACCGGTAAGACGGCCTTGATCGTCGATCAGCGTGCCAAGGTGCAGGTGCGTCTTGGCGACATCGTTTTCCTGATAGGTGATCAGGTCGGACAGGACGGACCGTTCGCCGTGACGATGCTCGTAGTGCAGCATCATCCCGGCGCCATTGCGCAGCGAGATCTGGGTCAGTACATAACGCTGGCCCTGGCGGACATAGGTGTCGTGACGTTCAAACCCGTGGCAGAGCAGCAACTGATCGTCGACTGCGCGGACCAGTGTGGTGTTTTCAATGGCGTCGTAGTGGAACGAACCCACGGTGAGCAATGGATAGCGGTGGTTGCGACCGTCGGCGCCGTGGAATGTCAGCCCATCGTCGGCGCAGTCAAACCGTGTGGTGAATTCGCTGATCCAGCGTGCGCCGAGCTCGCTCTGGTCATAGGCATCCAGGCGCGAGTTGTAGGTTCGTGTCCACTTGACCGGAAATGGCCCTGGCAGGCTGAAATCGGTATGGCGAATGCTTTCTGAACCCAGTGCGAAATCGATGCTGTGGCACGTGGCGGTGCAGGCGCCGTTTTTCCTCGCAGACGCCGCCTGTGTGGCCGGTGCCTGCTTGCTCGTGGCGCCCAACCCACCTTCAGCGGCAGTGCGCTTTGCCTGGCTGGTCTGATCGGGCTTGACCCCGGCGCTCTGTCCGCGGGCATTGCGTTTACGCCATAGCGTGACCGCGCTGGACAAAATCAGCAGCAACCAGCCAATCGAGTTCTGAACCGATTCATCGTCCAGCTTGCTCAACTGAGTACGCACTTGCGTGCCCATGGCCCGCAGCTTTGCGGTCTCGGTCGCGACCTTTTTCTTCACTTCATCGTGCAAGAGATGCTGGGCCGCACTGTTGGCCAAGCCTTTACCGGCGGCTCTATAGGCGCTGGAGGCTGCCCCGAAGATGTTGCTGATCGCGGCAAGCGGGTCGTTGAGTAGCTGATCGCCGGCGGCGCTGATCTGTTGACCCGCAGCACGGGCATCGCCTGTGGCGTCAAGCGTGCCATTGGCCACCGTGTCGAGGGCTTTGGCGATCTCGTTGATGACGTCTTCACCGAGTTTTCCGGCGTCCGCCAGAATGCCTGGCAATTTGCCTTTGGCCTGTTCAACGAAGTCGTCGAGCGTGCCGATGATGGATGCATTCAAGTGCCCGATCAGCACTTCGATCACGGAGGCGCTGAGCAACACCTTGCTGGTGGCTTTCATCTCCTGGCGGACCAGAAACAGCGTCGGGCGCAGGGTCATGCGCGCTGCGGCCATCGCCGGTGGCAACGGCAGCACTCCGATCAGGTTGATGCCCAGGCTGGCCCACGCCAACAGGTCGCGTTTCTGGACGGTGGACAAGGTGACGATGTCACCCAATGCATCGACCAATGCCATGATGTTGCCGACCACCGGCAAGGCGCCGGCAACGTTCTTGATCCGGTCGAGGGTGACCACGCCATCGGTGGCCGATTGCAGCCAGGCATCGAACGATGCTGCACCGCTGGCAACGTCTTTGATGTCGATGGCATTGAGGGGAACGATGGCAACCTGAGGTTCACGTTTCACGATTTCAGCACTCATGACAGCAGCCCACCCCATGTCTTGGCAGGGGTCGTTGAAGGCACGACGGGTGGAAGACCTGGCAATCGCCCGTTCTTGCTGGCGGCTCCCAGAACGCTCGACGCGTTCGGTATGGCTGCACTGGCCAATGTCGGCAGGCCAGCCGCCCCGCTTGATGCCAGGTGATTCATCGACTGTTCTTTTTGCATCAGCCGTTGCGTGCTCTGCATCGAACGCTTCACGGTCTGCGCCAAGCCATTGCCTTTCTCCACCACCTCCCGGCGCTTGCCTTGCAACACGTGTGCGACCATCGCCTGCACCTGGCCAGGTGCCTCTTCGCTGCTCGTTGGACTCAACGGCCATCGCGACCTGCCGATGTAGCTGCCTTCGCTCCAGGTATCCGCCGGGTCCTTGCCGAACAGCACGCGCGCCGGGCCGGGTGACGCGCCCGCAACGCTGGCGAAGCCCTTCGCATCGAGAATGCCCTTGAGGCTGTTGCCCAGTGCATCGATCACTTCGTAATCGCCGGCCTTGATGCCCTGACGGCCGGCGTACCGGTTGAACAGTTCAAGATTGCCCTTGCCGGGTTTCGGCGCTTCAGGGAATACACCGGCCTGGCTCTTGGCGCCGGTGTAGGCGAAGTTCGCCGCCTGCGCGGTGTACGGCCCGCGGGTGGTGTGGGTGATGCCCCCGGCGTTGTAAGTGGTCGCGCTGCCACCGCCCTGGATCACCAGTTCGGTCTTGGCGGTAAGGGTGATGCGGTCGGCGTTGGCGGTGATGTTGAGTTTGGCCAGCAGATTGATGCTGTCTTTCAGCGCGCGTACATCGATGTCGCCGGAGGCGGCGACCAAGCGCCAGCCCATGCTTTGCACGAACAGGCGCATGCCGCGACTGGCACTGGCCAAGAGGCGTTTGCCGATGGAGAAACTGGTGTGGCCCGTGCTGCTCAGCGCCAGGTGTTCACCGGTTGCGATGTGGCTGGAGCCCGGCGTGGTCAGGGCGATGCCGGCCGGGCTGGCGAGCACCAGATGGGGCTCGCTGAATTCAGGGAATTCGTTGGCCGTGAGGTTCGCCGGGCTCGTGCCGAGCACGCCATGATGCTGGGCGTGCAGGGCCTCTGCCACCTCGTCCTGATCACCCGGTTCCTGAGCCTGCAGTTCCTTGGCCTGCAGCGCAAATCCGTCTTGCTGGTCACTCGCCGTCGCGAGGCGCTCAGCCGTTTCCGGCAGGTCCTTGTGGTGCTTGGATTCGTTCGGACGCGGCTCGGTGGTGATCAGCAGGCCTGCGGCCGCGCGCACGGCACCGTGCCGGTCGGTTCTCAACTCGAAACCCTCGCCACGCGGCTGCCCCCCGCTCGGACGGGGATGGGTCAGATAACCGAGGTTGATCGCACTGGCGCCATGGTCACTGCGCAGTGCAATGCTGATCTCGCTGGTGGTGTCGTCGATACGCAGTTCGTTGGCGCGGCTGCCCTTGTACTCCTTGCTCCTGACGGTTGCCAAGGTCTTGAAATCCGGCAACCGATACAGCGGCAGATGAGCGCCGTGGTAGAGGCAGCCGGTGATCAACGGCTGATCGGGATCGCCCTCCAGGAAGGTGACCAGCACTTCCATACCGACCCGAGGAATATTGATAGCGCCCAAGGATTCAGCGGCCCAGTTCGACGCAACCCGTATCCAGCAACTGGTCATGGCATCGTGCTGGCCTTCGCGATCCCAGAAGAACTGCACCTTCACCCGGCCATACGCATCGCAGTAGATCTCTTCGCCCGCGGGGCCTGTGACCACGGCATTTTGACTGCCAAGCACTTTCGGTTTCGGGTGATCCAGCGCAGGGCGGTACGGCGCGTTCCAGGGGATTGCAGTGAAACGGTTGCGGTAGCCCTGATGGAAATCGCTCTGCAGGTCGCTGGTGTCGCTGGTGATCGACTCTTCCAGCACCTGGGGCTGCTTGCCTTCGTGGACGATGCTCGTGAGCAGCCAGAGGTCGTTCCAAGTGGGATCGGCATGGTCTGTCAGGGGCAGAAAATGTCCGCTGACCAGCATCGGCTGGTCGCTGGTGCCTTCAGCCAGGCAATAGTCGCTGCGGTGGCGCTCGAGTGCGCGATTGGCCAGGTGCTTGCCATGGTCGCGATCGACGAATCGCCCCGGATAATCGTAGTCTTCCAAGTCCGGCTGGGCGTGGCTCTCGGCATCGCTACTCAAATCGATTTTCGGTTTGAGGAAATTGTAATCGCGTCGTGTGGTCCGGCTGGTGCGGGTGGCCAAGCGCACGCCAAAACGCTTGACCACCGGCGTATCGGCCACCAACCCGGAGTCCTGCTGATAAGCCACCGGCGCCAGCCTCGGAAACACCGTCTGGTCATCGCCGAAGATCAGCGTGTGGCCGCTGGCGGTGTGCTGAAAGTGGTAGTGGATACCCTCTTCCTCGCAAAGGCGCTGGATGAAACGCAGATCTGACTCGTCGTACTGGACGCAGTAGAGACGCTCGGGGTACAGCGCGCTGAACTGGAAGTGGTAATCGGTGGCGAGAATGCCGTGCTCTTCCAGTACCTGACTGATGATCTGCTTGACGGTCATGTGCTGAAAGATGCGCTGGTTGACCCGATGCGCGAGGTTGGACAGCTGTGGGCGCAGCGATAGCGCATAGCGGGTCAGACGTTTACCCGCATCGCCTTGGGCAATGCTGTAGACCAGCCCATGTATGCCAGTGCCAGTCGGCGACAGCTGAAGAAACGCCTTTTTATGCAGCACGCTTTCAAGGTTGATCGACGCCTGTTCGCTAACCAGCTCCACCTCGAATTCAAACGGGGTGTTGAGTGCCTCCCGGCCAGTAAACGACAACACTTGAAAATCGTTGATAACGCCGTCGAGAGTCAGATTGAAACGAGGCTGATTGGCCGGTAAGAACATCCCTTGCTCCTCGCGCAATGCGGCAACGCTCGCCAGCGCCGAACAACGCTGGCAGCGGAAGTTAAGTGGTTGAGCCATAGATGAAACTGCCTAGGGCGCAGCCATCTATAACCAAATAACATGCCAACTTTATGGGGAGCCTTATTACACGGGGCCTGGAAGGGTTTACCGCTCAAGTGGCGGGTATAAATTCCTACAAAACACGCAAAATACGCGCAAGAAGTTGCACAGTGCTGTGCAAGAAGTTGCGCACTTAGCTGGAGACCAGGTACTACCTGGGCTGCAGCGAATTAATCAGGGGAATATGCGAAATAAGTGCGCAAGAACTTGCGCACTTTGAAAAGTGCTGCGCTTATCGAAAAACTGTCCCTTCAGGGCAAGTTGATATCAGCCAAGGCTGGCTCTGAGCGTAATACGGCTGGATGCGGAATTATCCCACCCTGTGAGGTGCCGTTCGAAATGCCAAACCTTGGGCGGCTGGAACTGCGTAGGCCGACGCCTCCGACCCAGGGGCTGGGGTTGCGTAATGCCTGTGGGTCGCCGGATAAAGCCATTGGCGCGACGATGCCGCCCGTCGCGGCTGGCCGGAGCGCTGGCCCGGCCGCTCCCACAAGACCGCGTGAATCCCAACTACCACGCAAAATTGCAGCAGCGGTTATGCCGCGGTGGCCGGCAGCGCCGGCCCGCCTCAGGCCTGCACCCAGCCCTCAGAAATCGAAGAACACCGTCTCCCCTTCCCCCTGAATGCGCATGTCGAAACGGTACGCCGTTTTGCCGTCCACTTCGCAGCGCCTGGCAATCAAGGTTTCCCGGCGCTGCGGTTGCTCGATCAGGTTGAGCACCGGGCACTGGGCGTTCGCCTCGGCTTCATCGTCGAAATACAGGCGCGTGTGCAGGTGGATGTTGATGCCGCGGGCGAACAGGCTGAGGTTGATGTGCGGCGCCATTGGCACACCGGCGGCGTTGTGGACCACACCGGGCTTGACCGTGTGCAGCGTCCACTCACCGGCGTCGAAGGTGGTGGCGGTGCGGCCGAAGCTGTTGAAGGCGTTTTCCAGGTTGTAGTCATCCTGATACTCGCCGTTGGCATCGGCCTGCCACACCTCGAGAAAGGAGTCGCGCACCAGGTGGCCATTGCCGTCATAGACGTGGCCGATCAGCAGGATGTGCTCGCCGGGGGCGTCGGGCCTGGCCAGGCAATTCCAGATTTCCTGGGGCCGTGACGGGTTGCCGGCCGCCTGAAGGGCAAGGCCGATGTGCACGTAGGGGCCGGCGGTCTGCGACGGGGTTTCGGGCAGCAGTTGAACAGGCATGGCGCAGCTCCTCAGCGGTTCTCGAAGTGGGTCTGGCGCTGACCGCGCAGGACGATGTCGAAACGGTACGCCAGACAATCCATCGGGTTGGCGTTGCTCATGTCGAGCTTGGCGATCAACTGTTCGACGGCGTGGGCATTGGCGATCGACTTGACGATCGGGCACATCGGAATCAGGGGATCACCCTCGAAATACAGCTGAGTGATCAGCTTGGTCGCGATGGCCGGGCCGCTGATGGAGAAATGGATATGAGCCGGGCGCCAGTCATTCGGGCCGTTGCGCCACGGATAGGGGCCGGGCTTGATGGTGCGGAAACTGTAATAGCCGTCGCGGTTGGTCAGGCAACGCCCCACACCGCCGAAGTTCGGGTCCAGCGGTGCCAGGTAACGGTCGTTCTTGTGCCGGTAGCGGCCGCCGGCGTTGGCTTGCCACATCTCCACCAGGGTGTGCGGCACTGGCTGGCCATACTGATCGACCACGCGCCCGGCAACGATGATGCGCTCGCCGATGGGCAGGCCGCCCTGGTTGAAGTTGAGCAGCAGGTCATGGTCATGCTCACCGAAGCCCAGGTGAGAAAAGTCAGGGCCGGTGGTTTCGCTGATCGACTGCGGGATGCTCACCAGCGCCTGGCGCGGTGAGCGGGCATTGGAGGTCTTGTAGTCGGGGGTCAGGGCTTTGGGGTGCCAGTTGCGATCACGGATCACGAAGCGGCGAGTGTCCTGGGCGGGCATGCCGTTGTCCTCTCTTGAAATTATGAGCGCCTGTGCGTGGCAGGCGGACGTGCAGTTTCAGTTAAGGAGCGGCGCGCGAATATTGAAAACAGCACGCTCTTACTTACCCAAATGGTTATGGATAAATCGCCCGTTCAGTGCTGTGTCACACCCTGAACTAATCTGCCTTTGCAAAGCTCATACAGCTTATTGCAGGAGACTCTCATGGATTGGCGAAAAGGTCGGCGTAGCGACAACGTAGTGGATGCCCGCGGTTCCGGGGGCGGGGGCGGCGGTATGCGCTTTGGTGGCGGCAAGGGGCTGGGGCTTGGCGCCATCTTGTTGATCGTCGGAATTGGCTGGCTGACCGGCCAGGACCCCTTGCAGATTCTTGGCCAACTGACCGGTCAGGGCGGGCAGGTCGAACAACGCCAGGCAGCACCCGCCGGCACCGAAGGCAAGGCGCCGCCTGCCAACGACCAGCAGGCCGATTTCGTCGCGTCGATCCTGGGCGACACCGAAGACACCTGGAAAGCCTTGTTTGCGCAATCAGGCCAGCAATACCGCGATCCGAAACTGGTGCTGTTCAGTGGCCAGGTGAATTCGGCCTGCGGCTTTGCCTCGGCGGCGGTGGGGCCGTTCTACTGCCCGGCTGACCAGCGCGTGTACCTCGACATGGCATTCTTCCGCGAAATGGAAACCCGCTTCTCGGCTGCTGGCGATTTTGCCCAGGCTTATGTCATCGCTCACGAAATTGGCCACCACGTGCAGACGTTGCTTGGCGTGTCCAAGGAAGTGCAGGCAGCGCGTCAGCGTGGCGAGCGCATGGAGGGCGCCAATGGTTTGCTGGTGCGCCAGGAGCTGCAAGCCGACTGTTTTGCCGGGGTCTGGGCCTATCAGGCGCAGAAGCGTCTGAACTGGCTGGAGCCGGGGGACGTGGACGAAGCCCTGAACGCAGCCAATGCCATCGGCGACGACCGCCTTCAGCAACAGGGCCAGGGCCGGGTAGTCCCCGACTCGTTCACCCACGGCACTTCAGCCCAGCGCGTACGGTGGTTCAAGGCCGGTTTCGAGAACGGCGAAGTGACCCGCTGCGATACGTTCAACGCACGTAGCCTCTGACAGCCTGCAGTACCCTCCAGGAGCGGCGTCTGCCGCTCCTTGCACCCTCTCCTCGCCCCCACCAAGAAAGAGCTGGCACATTGCCAGATCATCGCCGGAAATTTCTGCTGAAAAAGCGTTTCAGCTCACACGATCCCAGCCGATACCCTCGGGTATCAGCGGGTTCTGAAGAATAACAACGCCCCGCGATGACGAATCAAGCGAGCGATAGATTTCTTCAGGGAGTGCGTGCATGAACAGCTGGTTTGCCAACATCAGCGTCAATATCAAACTGGGACTGGGCTTCGGCATCGTCCTGATCCTCACCAGCCTGCTGGCGCTGACCGGCTGGTTCAGCGTGGGGGGGCTGATCGACCGATCCAACTGGATGAGCGACATCGGCCAGCTCAACAAGGACCTCGCCGAGCTGCGCGTGGCGCGGCTGCAATACATGATCGCCAACGGCGACGACGCGTCGGCGGCCAACGTGCAGGCCAAGCTCGACACCTTCAGTGCCCAACAGCAACGCCTGGCCAAGACCTTCAAGAGCGAAGAGAACGTGCGCCTGCTCGGCGAGCTGGGCAAGACCATCGAGCAGTACAAGGTCTCGCTGAACCTGATGCGCAGCGGCTACAGCGCCTCGCTGACGGCCCGCGCCAGCATGCGGCAAGCGGCGGCCGATGCCGATACCGCCCTGGATAATCTTGGTCGCGACCTGCTGGCCCGGCCCGATGCCGATGCCACGCGCCTGGCCAATTACCAGGTGGTCAGCACCTCGCGTCAGCAACTGCTGCGCCTGATGGTAGAAGTGCGCGCGTACATCGCCGACACCAGCGCCGCCCAGGAACAAGCCGCCGTCGCTCAACTGGCCGCTACCCGCACCGCTGCCGACAACCTGCAACAGCAAGTGCCGGGCGAGCGCGCCGCGCAACCGTTCATCAACCAGGTGCAGGCGTACAGCCAGTCGATGCAGGCGTTCCGCGATGCGCTGGCGACCATTGCCCAGGCGCGTCAGGAAATGACCGTCGAAGGCGCCGACATCGTCAAGACCAGCGCCGCGCTGTACCAGATTCAGCTGGATCGTCGCGACAGTGAAAGCGCCCGGGCGCGCACCCTGCAGATCGCGGCAACCCTGCTGGCGCTGCTGTTCGGCATCGTGGCGGCGATCATCATCACGCGCCAGATCACCAAGCCGCTGCAAGAGACGCTGACCGTGGTCGATCGCATTGCCCACGGCGACCTCACCCATAACGTACGGGTCAGCCGCCGCGACGAACTGGGCGTGCTGCAGCAGAGCATTGGCCACATGGCCACCACGCTGCGTGAGTTGATCGCCGGGATCCGCGATAGCGTGACGCAGATCGCCAGCGCTGCTGAAGAGTTGTCGGCCGTGACCGAACAGACCAATGCCGGCGCCAACAGCCAGAAGATCGAGACTGATCAGGTGGCCACGGCCATGCATGAAATGGCCGCCACCGTCCAGGAAGTGGCGCGCAACGCCGAACAGGCGTCGCACGCTGCCACCAGCGCCGACGGCGAAGCCCGTGCCGGTGAAAAAGTGGTGGGCGAGGCGATTTCGCAGATCGAACGCCTGGCGGGTGAAGTGCATCGCTCCAGCGAGGCGATGAACACCCTGCAGCAGGAAAGCCAGAAGATCGGCAGCGTCATGGACGTGATCAAGTCGGTCGCCGAGCAGACCAACCTGCTGGCGCTCAACGCGGCCATCGAAGCGGCGCGCGCCGGTGAAGCCGGGCGTGGTTTCGCCGTGGTGGCCGACGAAGTACGGGGCCTGGCGCAGCGTACGCAGAAGTCCACCGAAGAGATCGAAGCGTTGATCGACGGCCTGCACCGGGGCACTCAGCAGGTGGCCACGATCATGCTCGGCAGCCGCGAGCTGACCGACAGCAGCGTCGAGCTGGCGCGCAAGGCCGGCTCCTCCCTGGGCAACATCACCGGCACGGTGTCGAGCATCCAGGCGATGAACCAGCAGATCGCCGCCGCCGCCGAACAGCAGAGCGCCGTGGCCGAGGAAATCAGCCGCAGCATTCTCAATGTGCGTGATGTGTCGGAACAGACCGCGTCGGCGAGTAACGAAACCGCCACTGCGAGCGTCGAGCTGGCCCGTTTGGGCGGGCAACTGCAGATGCTGGTCAGCCAATTCAAGGTCTGATCGACGTCTTAGGACGAGCGCAGCAGCCCTGTGCACCAGGGCGATGCTCCAGCCCATTGCTCCAGGGCGATGCTGTTGGTTTGCGTTGAATCCATGGCTACGGGGCTGCTCTGCCGCCCCTTGCGGCTGCGATCGCGGTTTGTCCATCAGTACGCGGTGCCTGAATCAGGCCGGCTTCGCCGGCCATCGCGGCTGAAGCCGCTCCAACAGGGACCGAGTGAATCCTCGGCAACATGCCCTGTGGGAGCGACTTTAGTCGCGATGGGCGGCAGCGCCGCCCCAAAACAGGCGGCGCGTTCCGTCTGGCAACGTTCGGTTGCAGCCATTGGCCAGCAACTGGCTCAAACCCTGCTACGACACGTGTGCCAACGCCGCCCCCACCTACGCCTACCTCACTTGACGATCACGCCCACGCCACGACCGCGCGGGTCGGAGGCTGTCTCCAGGGCCGTGCCGGTCACCCGAATCGCCTGCACATCCCCCATGTTCCAGCCCTGGTCTTCGAGGGTGTAGCCCATCTTTTTCAGCTCATCAGCCGCTGGCCCGGTGAGCGGCGCATAGCTGTCGAAGTAGATCGTGTCCTTGGGCAGCAACTGGTGATGCACGCGTTGCGCGGCCACGGCTTTGTCCAGCGGCATGCCGTAATCGTAGAGGTTGTTGATCACCTGAAAGATCGAGGTGAAGATCCGCGACCCTCCCGGTGTACCCAGTACCAGCGTGACCTGCCCGTCACGGGTCACCAGGCTCGGGCTCATGGAAGACAACATGCGCTTGCCTGGCTCGATGGCATTGGCATCGCCCCCCACCACCCCAAACGCGTTGGCCGTGCCTGGCTTGGCGCTGAAGTCATCCATTTCGTCGTTGAGCAGGAAACCTGCGCCCTTCACCACCACGCCGCTGCCATAGTCGAGGTTGAGGGTGTAGGTGTTGCTGACCGCATTGCCCTGTTGGTCGACGATGGAGAAGTGCGTGGTCTGGTGCGACTCCAGCCCCGGCTTGATCGAATCGGTTGCAGAGATGGCCGTCGGGTTGACCTGTGCGGCGCGCTTGGCCAGGTAGTCCTTGGCAATCAGCTGAGCGACCGGCACCTTGGTGAAGCCCGGGTCGCCAAGGTAGTCGGCGCGGTCGGCGAACACGCGCTTTTCGATCTCGGCCAGCAGGTGGATGTAGCGCGCCGAATTGTGCGCAACGCCTTTGAAGTCGGCAGCGCGGTCTTCCTTGATGCCCAGCAACTGGGCCAGGGCAACACCGCCAGAGCTCGGTGGCGGCGCGGTGTACACCACGTTGCCGCGCCAGTTGATGGCGATCGGATCACGCCACACGGCCTTGTAGTCATTGAGGTCTTCACGGGTGATCAGGCCCTTGTCGGCCTGCATCTGCTGGACCAGCAGTTCGGCGGTCTTGCCCTGGTAGAACTCGCTCACGCCCTTGTCGGCGATACGCTCCAGGGTCATGGCCAGTTCCGGCTGCTTGAACGGCTGGCCGACCTTCATGCTGCCGAAGTAGTCGTTGAAGTTGGTGCCGGCCTTGAACAGGCCCTGGGCATCGTCGCGGTACTGGTATTGCTTTTCGGCAATGGCAAACCCGTTCCTGGCGTAGCCGATGGCCGGGGTCAGCAATTCGCTCCATTTGAGCTTGCCGAACTTCTGGTGCGCTTCCCAGAGGCCCATCACCGTGCCCGGCACGCCGGCCGCGCGGGCGCCGACCAGGCTGAGGTTCTCGATCAGTTCGCCTTTTTCGTCCAGGTACATGTTGCGTGTCGCCGCCTTGGGCGCCACTTCGCGGTAGTCGAGGAAATACGGCTTGCCATCGACGTACAAGGTCATGAAGCCGCCACCGCCGATGTTGCCGGCTTCGGGGTAGGTCACCGCCAGGGTGAAGGCGGTGGCCACGGCGGCGTCGACAGCATTGCCGCCGCGCTTGAGGATGTCGGCAGCGACCTTGGCGGCGTATTGATCAGGCGCAGCCACCGCGCCGCCCTCGAGGGTTACCGCGTAACTGGCTGAACTGCCAAGGAGCAAGGCGGTAACGGCGAGGGATTGAAACATGACGATGCGCATGGGCACTTTCCTTGTAGGCTTTTCTTATTGACCCCTCATTAAGGCCCAAGGCAAGGCGCGGCGCAAACGCCTTCAACACGCGTACACGGCCAGCTTCTGCTGAATGAAGTCGAGAAAGCACTGGATACGCAGGGCCAACTGCGTATTGCGGTAGTACACCGCGTGGATCGGCTGGCGATGGCCGCTGTTGGCCTCGGCGAGCAGCACCTGCAAGCGGCCGTCGCGAATGTCCTGGTGGGTCATGAAGTGCGACAGGCAGACGATGCCCTCCCCGGCCAGGGCCAACTGGCGCAGGGTCTCGCCGCTGGAAGCCAGTAGCTGCGGGCGTATCGGCCAGCGGTCACCGTCGGCGTGGCGCAGGGGCCAGTGGTTGAGGCTCTCCGGTTGGCTGAAGCCGAGCAGGCAGTGATCGTTCAGCGCTTCGACCCGTTCGGGAACACCACGGCGCGCCAGGTATTGCGGGCTGGCCAGCACCAGCAGCGGGCTGCAGCCGAGCGAGCGGGCATGCAGGCTGGAATCGCTCAGTTCGCCAATGCGGATGGCGATGTCGGTGCGCTGTTCGAGCAGGTCGATGATCAGGTCATCGGTATTGAGTTCCAGCTCGATGTCAGGGTAGGCGCGGCGGAATTCGCCGATCCACGGCACGATGGCGTGGGACATGAACGGCGCGGCGGCGTTGATGCGCAAGCGCCCGGCCGGGGTTTGCCGATGCAGCTCCAGGTGTTCTTCCATCGCGGCCATCTGCGCGAGGATCGCCCGCGAGCGGTCGAGGAAGAAACGCCCCTCTTCGGTCAGGTCCATGCGCCGTGTGGTGCGGTTGAGCAAGGTGGTGCCCAACCGAGATTCGAGCCGCGACAAAGTGCGGCTGACCGCCGAGGGTGTCTGTGCCAGCTGTTCGGCAGCGGCAGAGATCGAACCGCAGTCGATCACCGTGACGAACACCTGAAGTTCTTCGGAGCGGGTTTTCACAGCGGGCCTGCCTGTTGCGGGGTGAGCCGTGATTGATAACGGCTCGCCGGCCTGACCGCAACCCTGGCGGCGCATCAGGCCTGCCCGAACACCTCGGCCAGGTGTGCTTCATAGGCCGCGACCGTGGCCGGCACGTCAGGCCGCTTCATCACGTCGACTGCGACGAACGTCGGCAGGCCGCCCATGCCAAGAAACTGGTGGGCCTTGTGGAACGGGAAGTAGACGGCGTCCACCCCTTTGCCTTCAAAGAAATCGCTGGGGTCATCGAAGGCCTGCTGCGGGGCGTTCCAGGTCGCGGAAATCATGTAGCGCTTGCCGTGAACCAGCCCGCCGCTGCCGTATTTCTGCGAAGCATCGGAACGGGTACGCCCGTCACTGGCATACAGGCTGCCATGGCCGGCGGTGAACACTTCATCGATGTACTGCTTCACCGTATAGGGCGCGCCCATCCACCAGCCGGGCATCTGGTAGATCACCACGTCGGCCCAGAGCCAGTCCTGCACCTGTTGTTCGACGTCATAGCCGCCGTCGATGAAGGTCTGGCGCACGTTGAAACCGGCGCGGTCGAAATAGGCCAGGGCGGTGTCGTGCAGGGTCTGGTTGAGGCGCCCGTCGGAGTGGGCGAACTGCTTGCCGCCGTTGAGCAGAAGGATGTTTTTCATGAAGAAGGCCTCGGAGGGTCAGGCATGACCCGCTGGATAGGAATGACGGCAGACTATCCATCGCCAGGCCCGGGAAACAGTGTGAGCGAGGCAAATCATAGTTGCGCAAGAATCACGAATCTTCCTTCGACTGTTGTCATAGACTCAGAACCCTCACCCTCAGGAGCCGACCATGGCCGACCACCACGCCTTCATTCTCAAAGCCAAGACCCACCCCGAGCGCGCCGATGCCTTCGAGCGGCTGTTCCGCGCCTATGTCGGGCCCAGCCGGCAGGAGCCTGGCTGCATCGAATACCACATGCTGCGCGACCAGCAGGACCCAAGCCTGTTCATCTTCTTCGAGGTCTGGGCCAGCGAGCACGACTTCAACACGCACATGGCGCTGCCGCACATGCGCACCTTCGTCGAGCAGCGCATGGAGTATCTGCAAGGCGATTTCGACATTCAGCGCATCGAAATGCTCAGCCCCTCCTCGGCTAGCCGTTGAGCAGCAAGTGAGCGCCGAGCACGGCCAGGCCAATGAAGAAGCAGCGCTTGAACAGCACCGGGCTGATGCGCTGGCGCAACCATTGACCGGCGATCATGCCCAGCAGCGCGGGCGCCAGCATCAGCAGTGACGCGCCCAGGGCCTGACCGCCCAGCGCATCCTGTCCCGCCAGGCCTACGGCCAGGGCCAGGGTGGAAACGGTGAAAGACAGCCCCAGCGCCTGTACCAGCTCATCGCGGCTCAAGCCCAGACTCTGCAGATAGGGCACCGCAGGCATGACGAACACGCCGGTGGCGGCCGTCACCACCCCCGTCACCAGCCCGCACAGCGGCCCCAGCCAGCGCTCGTGCCGAGGCGCTACCTGCAACTGCGGGCCGATCAGCCCATACAGCGCGTACACCAGCAGCGCCGCGCCCAGCCCATGCACCGCCCACGGCCCACTGTCGATGCCCAGCCACAGGCTGCCCAGGCAGGTGCCCACGAAGATCATCAGCAGCAGGCTGCCCAGGCGCCGCAGCAGCGCACGCAAGTGCCCGCCCGTGCTCAGTTGCCAGAGGTTGGTGACCGTAGACGGCACGATCAGCAGCGCAGCCGCCTGGGCCGGCGGCAGACCCAGGCCGAGCAGGCCCATGGCAATAGTTGGCAAGCCCAGGCCGATGACGCCCTTGACGGCCCCTGCCAACAGGAAAGTTACCAGCACCAGCAACGAAAGTGCCGGGCCGATGTCCTGATACAAACCGATGAATGTGTGCATGGCGGGCATCGTGCCGTCTCTTGCCCCGGCTGACAACTGCCTTCGCGAGCGCCGCCGCCCTGGAAAGCCTACCGCGTCAGGACCCGATCACGCTGTGGGCTGCGCGCGCTTGCGGCGCCCCTGCAGGGCACGCACAATCGGCCATCGCTGCACCATGAAAAGGACTCCAGGCATGCCGTCGATCTACCAGCTCAAACCCCGTTTCCAAGCCTTGCTGCGCCCCGGCGTGCAGCGTCTGTACGCGCGTGGCGTCACCGCCAACCAGGTCACCGTGGCCGCAGCGGCCGTGTCGGTGCTGCTCGGCCTGCTGCTGGCGTGGCGCCCGGATGCCACCGCGCTGTTCCTGCTGGTGCCGCTGTGGATGCTGCTGCGCATGGCCCTCAATGCCGTCGACGGCATGCTCGCCCGTGAATTCGGCCAGCAATCGACCCTCGGCGCCTACCTCAACGAACTGTGCGACGTGATCGCCGATGCGGCGCTGTACCTGCCCTTCGCGCTGCTTGCCGGTGTTTCACCGAGCCTGGTGATCCTGGTGGTGCTGGTCGCGGTGATCAGCGAGTACGCCGGCGTGATGGGCCCGCTGGTGGGCGCCTCGCGTCGCTATGACGGGCCAATGGGCAAGAGCGACCGCGCCTTTGCCTTCGGCGTGCTCGGGGCGGGCGTGGGCGTCGGCGTGCTCGCCGCCAGCTGGGTCAATGGTCTGCTCGTGGTGATTCTGCTGCTGTCGCTCTACACCCTCTACAACCGGGTACGTCACGGCCTCGCCGAAACCCGCTGACCCTTTCTGCCGAACAAGGACTTTCGCCATGCGCCAAGCGCAATCGCTGCATTTTTCCACTCACGATGGGGTCGAGCTGCACTACCGCCACTGGCCGGCCACGCTGAACGAGCACCAGCCGCGCCGCGCGGTGGTGATGTTCCACCGCGGCCACGAACACGGCGGGCGCATGGCTCACCTGGCCGATGAACTGGACATGGCCGGTTGTGACTTCTTTGCCTGGGACGCCCGTGGCCACGGCCTCTCGCCTGGCGCGCGCGGTGACAGTCCGAGTTTTGCCACCAGCGTGCGCGACGTGCAGACCTTCATCGAGCACTTGCAGCGGCAGCACGGTATCGAAGAACCGAACATGGTGGTGCTGGCGCAAAGCGTCGGCGCCGTGGTGGTGGCCACCTGGGCGCACGACTATAACCCCAAGGTGCGCTGCCTGGTGCTGGCCTCGCCGGCGTTCAAGGTCAAGCTCTACGTGCCCTTCGCCCGCCCGGGCCTGAAGCTGATGAAAGCCGTGCGCGGCAACTTCTTCGTCAACAGCTACGTCAAGCCGCGACTGCTCACCCATGACGCGGACCGAGTGGCTTCGTACAAGGCCGACCCGCTGATCAGCCGACCGATTTCGGTGACCATGCTGCTGGGCCTGTACGAAGCCGCCGACCGTGTGGTGGCCGATGCCCAGGCGATTCAGGTACCGACGCAACTGCTGGTTTCCGGCGCCGACCTGGTAGTGGAACGTGCCCCGCAGGAACGCTTCTTCGAGCGCCTGGGCAGCGCGCGCAAGGAAATGCATGTGCTGCCGGGGTTCTTCCACGACACCCTGGGCGAACGTGAGCGCAGCCATGCGCTGGCGCGGATCACCCGTTTCGTCAGCCATTGCTTCGAGGCACCGGCCGCGCCGGTGTCGCTGCTCGATGCCGACCGCGTCGGTCCGACCCTGGCCGAGGCCGAAAGCCTGGCTGCCCCTTTGCCGCGTTACTCGCCGCGCGCCCTTTACTGGCGTGCCACCCGCGCCGGGTTACGCCTGGGCAAGGGGCTGTCGGACGGCGTGAAGCTGGGCTTTGACACCGGCTTCGACTCCGGCAGCACGCTCGATTACGTGTACCGCAACCAGGCTACCGGCAAGGGCGCGCTGGGGCAGAAGATCGACCGCAGCTACCTCGATTCCATCGGCTGGCGCGGCATCCGCCAGCGCAAGCTGCATGCCGAGGAACTGCTACGCGAGGCCATCGCCCGCCTGCGCGACGCGCAACGCCCCGTGCACATCGTCGACATTGCCGCCGGTCACGGTCGCTACATCCTCGAAGCCTTGAACACCCTGGCGGAAAAACCCGACTCGATCCTGCTGCGCGACTACAGCGAGCTGAACGTGCAGCAGGGCAGCGCGCTGATTCAGGCAAAGGGCCTTGGCGAGATTGCCCGCTTCGTGCAAGGCGACGCCTTCGACCGTGCAAGCCTGGCCAGCCTGGATCCACGACCCACCCTGGCGGTGGTGTCCGGGCTGTATGAACTGTTCGCCAGCAACACACTGGTGAGCAACTCCCTGGCGGGCCTGGCCGATGCCGTCGAGGAAGGCGGTTACCTGGTCTATACCGGCCAGCCGTGGCACCCGCAGCTGGAGATGATCGCCCGCGCCCTGACCAGCCACCGTCAGGGCCAGGCGTGGGTGATGCGCCGGCGTAGCCAGGCGGAGATGGACCAGTTGGTCGAAGCCGCAGGTTTTCGCAAGATCAGCCAGCGCATCGATGAATGGGGCATCTTCAGTGTCAGCCTGGCGCAGCGGGTGCGCGCGTGACAGCGCGGCGTGAGCCACGGCTGATCCGCCGTGGCGTGCTGTGGTTGCTGTTGCTCGGACCGCTGTTCTTTCTCAGCTACGGGCTCAGCAACACCTATACCGCCACGCGCAGTGACGTCGGCACGCTGGTCTTCGACTGGGAAAGCCACCTGCCACTGTGGCCGTGGACGATCATCCCGTACTGGTCGATCGACCTGCTCTACGGGCTAGCCTTTCTGCTGCCGCTGACCCGCCGCGAGATGGACCGCCACGCGTTGGCACTGCTCACCGCGCAGCTGCTGTGCGTGGCGGGTTTTCTGCTTTGGCCGCTGCGTTTCACCTTTGACCGCCCAGCGCTCGAAGGCGGCTTTGGCTGGATGTTCGATGTGCTGATGGGCTTCGACAAACCGTTCAACCAGGCGCCCTCCCTGCACATTGCACTGCTGGTGATCATCTGGACGATGTTCGCCCGGCATGTGCAAGCCCAACCCTGGCGCTGGTTGGTGCATGGCTGGATGGCACTGATCGGGGTGTCGGTGCTGACCACCTGGCAGCACCATTTCATCGATGTGCCCAGCGGCGCGTTGGTCGGGCTGTTGTGCCTGTGGCTGTGGCCGGCGGAGGGTGCCTTGCCGTGGCAGCAGGCGGCCGTGGCCAGGGATCCCCGACGTTGGCAACTGGCTGCAGCGTACGGCCTGGGCGCGGTGGTGTGTACCGCACTGGCGCTGACCCTGGGCGGCCTCGCGCTGTGCCTGCTGTGGCCTGCGGTGGCGCTGCTGCTGGTGGCGCTGAATTATGCCTGGCTGGGCGCGGCCGGCTTTCAGAAAGGGGCCGACGGGCGGCTGTCGATGGCAGCGACGCTGCTGCTGGCGCCGTATCTGGCGGCAGCAGCCTTCAATGCACGGTGGTGGGCGCGCCGGCGCCCGCAGGCGGATGAAATCTGTGATGGCGTGTGCTTGGGCCGGATACCCAGCGCGCTCGAAGCCGCCTCGTACAGCGCTGTAGTGGACCTCTGTGCAGAGCGCCCGTGCTGCGTGGACACGGCCCATTACCAGAGCCTGCCGAGTCTCGATCTGGTCGCCCCGGACGGCGCAGTACTGGCCCAGGCGGCCGCAGAGATCGAAACCCTGCGTCGCCACGGCCCGCTGCTGGTGTGCTGCGCATTGGGCTATTCGCGCAGCGCCAGCGCGGTGGCGGCCTGGCTGTTGTTGACCGGGCGCAGCACGACATTGGCGCAGGCCGAAGCACTGATCCGCCAGGCGCGGCCTGGGGTGGTGTTGCACACAGGTCACCGCCAGGTGCTGGCGACGCTGGAGCCACGCGCGTGAAGTTGTTCGTCGTTGCGTCACTGCTGCGCCGCGGCGCGCAACTGGAGCGCTTGTCCGATGGCATCACGCTGGTGGCGCTGGCCTACGCGTGCACCCCCTTGCTCGGGCTGCCCCTGCCGCCACTGGCCCGAGCGGGCGCAGGGCTGCTGGTCGTGCTGGGCCTTGCTCACAAGTACTGGGCCCTGCGCGTGGCACTGGATGCCGAGCTGTTCGCGCACATGGCCCAGAGCGGCCCGACGCTCGCCGTCCAGACTCAGGCGCTGGACGCTGCCCTGCACGACCTGCACCTCAAACCCGAATCCGCCACCCCCCGCGACTGGCCGTCCCGCAGCCAGGGCGCGCTGAGCTTGCTGCGCCGCCAGGCCGTGTGTTTCGGCCTCCAGACCCTGCTGCTGCTGGCGATCCTGCTGACAGCCCTTCTCACCGGATAATCCGCCCATGCTCGCTGACCTCACCGCCTTCAGCATCACCTCTGCCGCACGCCTGATCACCGGTGCCCGCGCCCTCTGGCTCGGCTGCACGCCGCAGCCGGTACAGCGCCTGTACTTCGCCAACCACAGCAGCCATGGCGACTTCGTGCTGCTCTGGGCCTCCCTGCCCAACGCCCTGCGCAAGCGCACGCGACCGGTCGCGGGGGCGGATTACTGGTGCAAGCCGGGCATCCGGGAATTTCTCATTCGCAAGGTGTTCAACGGCGTCCTGATCGAGCGCCAGCGCAGCGACTCCGCGCAAAGCCCGCTGCAACCGGTGCTCGACGCGCTGGCGCAAGGTGATTCATTGATCTTCTTCCCCGAAGGCACGCGCAACCTCAGCGAAGAGCCGTTGTTGCCGTTCAAGAGCGGCTTGTTCCACCTCGCGGCGGCCAACCCGCAGATCGAGCTGGTGCCGGTGTGGATCGCCAACCTCAACCGCGTCATGCCCAAGGGCCGTGCCCTGCCGCTGCCGCTGCTGTGCACCCTGAGCTTCGGCGAGCCCCTCGCCCGGCTACCCGATGAAAGCAAGCCGGACTTCCTCGAACGGGCCAGCCTGGCCTTGCTCACCCTGGCCCCCAAGGACGCCTGACATGGACGACAATACCCTTTCCCTGTTCGCCGGCATCGGTGCACTGCTCCTGCTGGCCAGCCTCATCGGCCGCCTGCTCAAGTGGCGCGCCGGCCCAGGCCCGCACTCGGTCATCGACAACCTCAACGCGCGCATCAACGCCTGGTGGGTGATGGTGCTGGTGATCGGCATCGCCTTCGTGTTCGGCAAGTACGGCGTGATCGTGCTGTTCTACTGCGTGTCGTTCTACGCCCTGCGCGAATTCATGACCCTCACCCCCACCCGGCGCAGCGATTACCCCGCGTTGGCCGCCGCGTTCTACGTGGCGCTGCCGGTGCAGTACGTGCTGATCGCCAACGACTGGTACGGGCTGTTCAGCATCTTCATCCCGGTCTACGTGTTCCTGCTGCTGCCGATTCTGGCCAGTTTTGGCGGCGACACCACGCGCTTTCTGGAGCGCACCTCGAAAGTGCAGTGGGGGCTGATGATCGCGGTGTACTGCGTGTCGGCCGTGCCCGCGCTGATGACCCTCGACATCCCCGGCTTCGAGGGCCGCAACCTGCTGCTGATCGCCTGGCTGATCCTCGTGGTGCAGATAAGCGATGTGCTGCAGTACGTGTGCGGCAAGCTGTTCGGCAAGCGCAAGGTGGCGCCCAACCTGTCACCGTCGAAAACCCTCGAAGGCCTGCTCGGCGGCGTGGCGCTGGCGACCCTGGTGGGCGCGCTGCTGTGCTGGATCACCCCGTTCAGCTTCTGGCAGGCGGCGTTGATGGCGCTGGTGGTCAATGCCATGGGCTTCTTTGGCGGGCTGGTGATGTCGGCGATCAAGCGCGACCGCGGCGTGAAGGACTGGGGCCACATGATCGAAGGCCACGGCGGCATGCTCGACCGGATGGATTCGGTGTGCTTTGCGGCGCCGGTGTTCTTCCACTTCGTGCGCTATTGGTGGGCGTGAGATAGCGTCACAGGCTGACTGGCAGGCGCAGCGAGTCGATGTGCCTGATGCTGCGCGGGTTCGATCTTTCACGTGCGGCGGATGCACTGCAGCGAGCGTGAGATAGCGCGTTCAGGCACCTAGAGGGCGAGCGCAGGCAACTGACGCTCGGCCTTACAGCCTATGGTTGCCCGTCAACCCGCTACCTTTCAGGAGCCTGCACATGTCCGATTTCATTACCGTCCTGCGCGAAACCTGCCCAACGCCCGTGGTCGATGCCACCAAGTGGAAGCGCATCGGTGGTGACCCGCACACGGTCAACCTCAACGCCTACCTGTCGGCCGACGGCAGCAAGATCATGGGCACCTGGATCTGCACCCCGGGCAAGTTCGAGGTCAACTACGACAAGTGGGAGTTCTGCCACTTCCTCGAAGGCTACTGCATCATCACCCCTGAAGGCGAAGAGCCCAAACACCTCAAAGGCGGCGACGTGTTCGTGATCGAACCGGGCATGAAAGGCACCTGGGAAGTGGTCGAGACCGTGCGCAAGTATTTCGTGTTTGCCTGATTCGCGTTGATTGCATCACTGACTTCGCCCGCATGATGCGGGCGAAGTCGTTTTCAGTCCGGGTTGCTGGAATATGCGGGCGTCCGAGCGCACAGGGCGCCGCATTGGCACGCGCACAACAGGTTGAACACGCGCTGACATCGCTGCAGCAGCTGCCGGATTTATTCCCGCACGAACATGCCGTTCCCGTAGGAGCGGCTTAAGCCGCGATGGGCGGCGCAGCCGCCCCAAAGCTGCAACCTCCATTCACCTGCTGTTTCGCGACACCTGGATCGGGCCGGCTTTGCCGGCCATCGCGGCTTAAGCCGCTCCTACAGGGGTCGCGTTTTTTCGCGAGACCCGACTGAGCACTGGAGACCGAAGGAGCCTGCCACCGCGTTCCGTGTATGAGCAGCCGGTCCGGCGCTCCGGTTAGCCGCGATGGCCGGCGCGGCAGGCCTAGTCCAGGCGCCGCCGATACCCCTCTACAATCGCCGAGAAGTCCTTCCCACCCTCCCCGCGCAAACTCATCGCCTGATACAGCTGCTGCGCCACGGCCCCCATGATCACCGGCTGGTGCGCCTGCCGCGCCGCCTCTGTCGCCAGGCCCAGGTCCTTGAGCATCAACTCCGCACCAAACCCGCCGGTATACCCCCGCGCTGCAGGCGCCGTGTCGATGATCCCCGGCCAGGGGTTGTAGGTGTCCGAACTCCAGCAACGCCCGGTCGAGCTGTTGATGATGCCTGCCAGCACCTGCGTGTCGATCCCCAGCGCATCGCCCAGCGCCATCGCTTCCGACACGCCGATCATGGAAATGCCCAGCAGCAGGTTGTTGCAGATCTTGGCGATCTGCCCGGTCCCCACGCCGCCACAATGCACGATGTTCCGCCCCATGTGCTCCAGTACCGGCTTGAACGCCGTGAACAGCGCGTCACTGGCGCCGACCATGAAGGTCAAGGTGCCCGCCGCCGCACCGCCCGTCCCGCCCGACACCGGCGCATCGCCCAGGTCCACGCCTTTGCTCTTGGCCGCCTGGCTCACGTCGCGGGCGGTCTGCGGGTCGATGGTGCTGCAGTCCAGCGTCGGCGTGCCGGCGCGGATACCCGCCAGCACCCCGTCATCGCTCAGGTACACGCTGCGCACGTGTGCAGCCGCAGGCAGCATGGTGATCACCGCGTCAGCCGTGGCTGCAGCGTCTTTGGGCGAGGCACTGATCTGCCCGCCCAGGGCGTTCAGTTCAGCGAGCACGTCCTGGTTCAGGTCGAACAGGTTCAGCGAATACCCGGCCTTGAGCAGATTGCGCGCCATCGGCGCGCCCATGTTGCCCAAGCCTATGAATGCAATACGCATGGCGATCTCCTCAACGCAGGCTGATGGTCGTGTTCACACCGTCATTGACGCTGTCATCGTCGAACCAGCGCGCCGTCACGGTCTTGGTCTGGGTGTAGAACTGGATCACCTGCTTGCCGTACGGCCCCAGGTCGCCCAGCTTCGAACCGCGCGAGCCGGTGAAGCTGAACAGCGGCACCGGCACCGGAATCGGGATATTGATCCCCACCTGGCCAACATCGATCTCGCTCTGGAACTTGCGCGCTGCTGCCCCGCTCTGGGTGAACAAACCCGTGCCATTGCCGAACGGGTTGCGATTGACCAGCGCGATGGCCTCATCAAGGGTATCCACGGTCAGGGTCACCAGCACTGGCCCGAAGATTTCCTGGGTGTAGATGTCCATCTCGGTGGTTACATCCGAGAACAGCGTCGGCCCCACGAAGTTACCCTGCTCGTATCCCGGCACCTGCACGCCGCGACCATCCAGGTCCAAGGTTGCGCCCTGCTCGACGCCGCGTGCGATCAACCCCAGCACCCGCTCCCGGGCATGCTGTGAAATCAGCGGCCCGACGTCTGTGCCCGCTTCGCACCCGGCGTTGACCTTGAGCTGCCCGGCTGCGGCCTTGATGTCTGGCAACCACTCACGCGCCTTGCCCACCAGCACCGCCACCGACGTCGCCATGCAGCGCTGCCCTGCGGCCCCGAAGGCGGCGCCAACCAACGCGTTGACCGTTTGCGTGCGGTTGGCATCGGGCAGCACCACCGCATGGTTCTTCGCGCCCATCATCGCCTGCACCCGCTTGCCATGCTGGCTGGCCAAGGTGTGTACATGGGTGCCCACTGCCGTGGAGCCGACGAAGGAAATCGCCTTGATGTGCGGATGCGTGCACAGCGCATCGACCACCTGCTTGCCGCCATGCACCACGTTCAGCACCCCCGCCGGCACACCGGCTTCAAGCGCCAGCTCTACCAGCATCACGGTCGACAGCGGGTCTTGCTCTGAAGGCTTGAGCACGAAGGTGTTGCCGCAGGCAATGGCCATGGGAAACATCCACAGCGGAATCATCGCCGGGAAGTTGAACGGCGTGATACCCGCGCACACGCCGATGGGCTGGCGCAGGGTATAGGTGTCCACGCCACCGGCCACGTTTTCGGCGAACTCGCCCATCTGCAAGGTGCCGATGGCCGCCGCGTGCTCGACCACCTCAAGGCCGCGAAAGATATCGCCCTCGGCATCGGCCAGGGTCTTGCCCTGCTCGGCGCTCAACGTTTGCGCGATGCGCGGGCTGTGCTCGCGGATCAGCGCCTGCAGCTTGAGCATGATGCGCGCGCGCGCGCCGATCGATGTCTCGCGCCAACTGACGAACGCGCGCTGCGCGGCCTCGATCGCCGCCTCTACCTCCGCTTGCGTGGCGAACGGCACGCGCGCCAGCACCTGCTGGGTTGCAGGGTTCACCACATCGCGCCAGTCCTGGGTTTTCGATTCGATCCACTGACCATCGATCAGCAGCTTCACCTGCTGCACCTGGGTCTGATCGGGCTGTTGAGGGGCATTCATCGACGTTCTCCTTGGAATTGTTGTAAGGACGAGATCGCAGGCGCCAGCACAGTGGCAGCATGGCGCCATCAGGATGAATTGGAGTATAGGTGTGCAAACATCCTATAAAACCAGACAAAAAAACCGGATCGTCATGCAGAAAGACCCTACCCGTCTCAGCGCCCTGAACTGGGATGACCTGAAGTTCTTCCTGGAAGTGGCGCGTACCCGCAAGGCCAGCAGCGCCGCCAAACGCCTGGGCGTCGACTACACCACCGTGTCGCGCCGGGTCAGTGCTCTGGAGCACGCCCTCGGCACCTTGCTGTTCGAAAAATCCCGCACCAGCGGCTTCGTGCTGACCCTCGAAGGCCAGCGCCTGCTCGGCTATGCCGAGTCCATCGAAAGCACCCTGCACATGGCCTGCGAGCAGGTCTCCGGTTCCGGCATGGCGCTGTCGGGCCACGTGCGCATCGGTTGCACCGAAGGCTTCGGCACCTTTTTCATCACCCCGCAGCTGAGCCACTTCGTCGACACCTACCCGGCCATCTCCCTCGACATCCTGCCGCTGCCCCACTTCATCAGCCTGTCCAAGCGCGAAGCCGACATCGTCATCGCCCTGGAGCGCCCCGAGCACGGCGCCTACGTGTGCTGCAAACTCTGCGACTACCGCCTGCGCCTGTACGCCACCCCCGACTACCTGGCGCGGCACCCGCCCCTGCAACAGCTCGGCGACCTCGGCCAGCACCGCTTCATCAGCTACGTCGAAGACCTCGCCTTCAGCCCCGAGCTGCTCTACCTGAACAACCTGATCCCCAACGCCCACGCGCCCCTGCGCAGCACCAGCGTGATCGCGCAGTACACGGCGGCGGTGCAAGGGCATGGCCTGGCGATCCTGCCATGCTTCCTGGCGGGGCAGGATGCGCGGCTGGTGGAGGTGTTGCCGGAAGAGGTGGAGGTGACGCGGGAGTTCTGGATGTATTGCCGGGAGGATCTGCGCAAATTGCGGCGGATTGTGTTGGTGTGGGATTACATACGGGCGCAGACGGAGGCGCAGCGGGGGGTGTTGATGGGGGAACGGGGGTGAGCCCGTCGGAGAGGTTTACAAGACAGTGCTGCCACGGATTGGCTGCATGGGCACGCGGTTGAGCTCAGTAGCGGCTCGGTGCACTTACAGGATGATGGCCAACGGAAGGCCTGATGCTTGTTTACGCATCGATTACTCACAGGGCGGTCAACGACCTCGGGCTTCAAATGGTCTGCAAATTTCGAAGTGCCTCCGGATGCTGCCTGGCAACTTGCAGTAAGGTCTGCGCCGCGCCAGTAGGTGTACGTCGGCCCTGTTCCCAGTCCTGCAGCGTACGCAAACTGACACCCAGTAGTGCGGCGAATGCACGTTGAGAGACGCCTACCTTCGCCCGCGCCTCAGCCGCAGCGGAAACCACGACCTGAGTCGTACGTGCCGCTTTGCCCGCTTTCATCTGACGCACTGATGCCAACAGGTCCTGTTGAAAGCGATCCATTTCATGATCCATGAGTAATTTCCTCTTTCAATTGATTCAAGAAGGCAGCAGGGAGATTGTCGAATTTTGCCTTGATATACACGATCAGCAGCCAGATCAAGCCTTCGGAAAGCGCATTGTAGTAGATGACACGAGTGCCACCACGCTTGCCCATTCCTCCACGCGACCAACGTACTTTGCGCAGTCCTGCACAACCAGGAATCACGTCGCCTGCCATAGGATTCAAGGCCAGCCACGTAATGAACTCATGACGCTCCTCATCCCGCCAGATAGCGTCAGAGTGGCGCTTGAAAATCTCGGTTTCGATAATCGTGTACATCGGCGAAATATACGGCATTGCCGTATATCATACAAGGCATGCCGGTCTTATCGCCAAGCTTCGATTCATGACTTCATTAGACACTTGCACTCGTAGATCCCAGCCAGTAAGGTCACCCCGTCGCTGCTCATCAGCGATACAGGATTGGCGTCCTGGCTAGCTTGGAGGCACGAAAGCCGCTGTCGCGGCTTTTTTGTGCCCTGCATGTGGCTGTCCGTTATGGGCGGGCCGTATGTGGGCATCCTCGGATGCGCCGGGGTCCATCTAGCCGGTACGCCAACCCATACGGTTCCGCCCACCCTGATTGGCGTCAGTGGGCGGTAATTGGCACCTCTAGTGGACACCTCAAGATGAACGAACATTTCGAAACTACGCGATTCACGCGTAACAGTCGTTTCCTTCATGCGTTGATACTGGACGCCCAAGCCTGGTTTAGTGCAATCGATCTGGGCCGGCTGATGGGCTATTCCCTGAGTGAGCGGTCCATTCGCAAGCTCGATGCCGATCAGTACCGTGTTCTCAAGCTGAGCCACCATGGCGTTGTGCGGGACACGTTGATGGTCAGTGAGTCAGGTATGTATGCCCTGATGGTCTATCACCAGATCCCCGAGAACCGAAATCTGCGTCAATGGCTCACGCATGAGGTCATTCCCGCGCTGCGCAGCACGACGCACCCCTCGTCCGGAGATCGGCCAGCGCTCAGGACGCTTCAGTGGGCAGGGCACTCGGTCAGCCTTCTGCATTGGCAGAACAGTGCATGGGTCCAATGGCAAGACATGCCCGTGTTGATGCCTAGCGTTACGGGATTGCAGCCATGAGCGCTCTCATGGGCTGGACGTAGCTTTTTGAGTTATCAGGGATCCGTGGGAGCCAACTGCCTTTGAGGCAAATCCGATCAAAGGTGGCAGTTGGACAGGTTCTGTCAGTTGCATCAGTGTTGACGGTATCAGGCCGGCTACGCCGTCCATCGCGACTAAAGTCGCTCCTACAACACCGTGAAGTTTCTAGAATCCACACGGTGGTGTAGGGCCCCCCTCACTCTCCCGCCTCCAACATCAACCCGCTCAACCGCCGCACCCGGCGATTCACCGCCTCTTCGAACACCCCCACCCGTGGCTCCACCAGAGTGAACCACTCCCGCGCGCGGGTGATGCCGGTGTACACCAGCTCCTTGGTCAGCACCGGGTTCAGGACATCCGGCAGGATCAGCGCGGTGTGCTCGAACTCGGAGCCTTGGGATTTATGCACGGTCATGGCGTAGACGGTTTCCACTTCGGTCAGGCGGCTGGGCAGCACCAGGCGCACCCCGCCGCCGCCGTCGTTGCGCGGGAAGGCCACGCGCAGCACCAGGCGGTCGCTGTCTTCGGCTTCGGGCAGGTACAGGGTCACGCCGATGTCACCGTTCATCAGGCCCAGGCCGTAGTCATTGCGGGTGATCAGTACGGGGCGGCCTTCATACCACTGGTGCTCGCCCTGGATCAGGCCGGCACCTTCGAGGGCGCGGGTGGCGCGCTGGTTGACCGCTTCGACGCCCCACGGGCCTTTGCGCACGGCGCAGAGCAGGCGGAAGCGGTCGA
>NZ_DAMCCR010000020.1:0-52867 GCF_032058845.1 Pseudomonas sp.
GGCTTGCGACCGGCCGGTTGGGCAGCAGCAGGTTTGCCAGCAGCCGGCTTGCCAGCTGCCGCTTTAGCGGGTGCAGCCTTGCCAGGCGCAGGTTTACCTGGCGCAGGCTTGCCAGCGGCAGGCCTGGAAGCGGAAGCGCCGGGCTTGGCATCGGCGGCGCGCTGGTCCAGGGCCTTGCTGGCCGCTTCGCGCACTTTGCCGACGCCTTGAGCCAACTTCAGGCTCTCTTGGGCATCGCGCTTGAGGTGTTGGATGTAGGTGCGGGTTTCGGACTGCCGCTCTTTCAACGAGTCGAGCAAGGATTCAAGCTCACCTGCCGCTTTCTGCGCCTTGCCTTGCGCCTTGGCTTTACCGGCCTTGGCCGATTCCTGCAACTTGAGGCGCGCGTCGTGAAGTTTGTCCTGGGCTTTGACACGCTGTTTTTCCAGCTTGGTCAGGAGCTTTTCAGCATCGGCCAGCGCTTGCGTGCAGGCCTCTTCCAAATGTTCCAACAAGCTGCCCGAAAGTTGCTGGAGCAGGTGCAGCGGTGTACTGACAGGTTTCTTCTTTGCCGACATGATTCACACCCTGGCTGAGGAAAGTGCGACTCATACTATGCTTCTGCTGCGCAGCCCGCTAGAGCCTGCGCAAGCCAACGCTCGGGCTTGCGTCCATGACATTGCACGGGCAACTTTCGAATGGACACAGGTCAGGTGTTGACGATGATTCAACGCTGGCATACTTGCCGCTCGTTTCAAGGAGCTCGCCGTGTCTCGCCCACTGATGTTCGTCCTGTGCCTGTGCATGCCGTTGTCGTCCCTCGCGGCCGATCCGTCGCCATCCGATCAACACGACCTTGCCTACAGCCTCGGCGCAAGCCTGGGCGAGCGTCTGCGCCAGGAAGTACCGGACCTGCAAATCGAGGCGCTGCTGGAAGGACTGGGCCGGGCGTATCGCGGCCAGCCGCCCACGCTGGACGCCCAGCGCATGCAGGCACTGCTCGAACAGCATGAAGCACACGTCGGCGCGTTGGCCGGGCAAGCGCATACGGCTGACGCGCAGGCCGCCGAGCAACGGTTCATGGCCGGCGAACAGGGCCGCGCCGGGACTCATGCACTGCCCGGCGGATTGCTCTATAGCGAGCTGACGGCTGGCACGGGCGCGCAGCCGCAGGCCGATGGCAGGGTCCAGGTGCGTTACGTAGGGAAACTGCCTGATGGCAGCGTGTTCGACCGGAGCACCACCGCGCAGTGGTTCAACCTCAGCTCGGTGATCGAAGGCTGGCAGCTGGCGCTGCCGAGGATGAAGGCCGGCTCGACATGGCGCCTGGTGATTCCTTCGGCCCTGGCCTATGGCGCCGAGGGCGCCGGTGACCTCATCGCGCCTTACACGCCGCTGGTGTTCGAGATCACCCTGGTGGCCGTGGCCAGTTAGGCTTAGGCCTTCACTGCACCTTCTTCCTTGTGGGCGTTGTGCAGCACTTCGATCAGGCAGTCTTCCAACTCAAAACGCTCACGCAGCAAACTGCCCAGTTCTCCCAGCTTCTTGGCAAAACGCTCGGCGTCCTTGCATTCGGCCTGCTCGCAATGATCGTTGAACGCCAGCGCGATCTGGGTGATTTCATCGATGCGCGGGTTGATCTCGTCAGCCAGACGCAACGCACGATCATCGCCAAAGGCCTTGGCTTCGTTGATCAGTTGTTCGCAAATACCGAAGTGCCAGCCGGAGACGTAATCGACGAGTATTTCGCAGAAGCCGGTGTTGTGCTGCTTGTCGGCGAACGCCGGTTTGGCATCGCGCATCGCTCGGAAGGATTTGACCAATTCGTGGCGTTCTTCCAGCCAACGGTCAATCAGCTGGTGAACCCCGCCCCAGCGTTCCTGAGCATTCTGACAACTATCTAGCATGGCGGTCCCATCCTTCTGGATTGACGCCCCTGCACCTGGCGCCGCCACCGTGCGACACGCGGGTGACATCAGCAAAAGGGCATCTAACAGGTGTATTTTTCAGTAAGCGCTGTGGGAGATTATTCCCGCACGTCCCGGCCATCAAGGTACGCAGGGCACTAACTTCATACAAGTGTTTAATCCGCCCGGCCGCCACCACTGGTCGAACCAGGTGAACACGCCAGCTAGGCGTATTCATTCATCCAATAGCGAAACCGACCCGCCAGCAGGTAGGACAGCGGCAGGCAGGCCAGTGCCAGAAATGCCAACAGGCTCCATTCCGGCAAGGTGAGGTCGAGAAAGCTCCAGCCGATCGGTGAGCAGTCAGGTAAACCGAGCAACAGTTGTTGCAACAATTGCCCCATCGACAATTCGGCCAGCCCCGCAACCGGCGCCGCGCAGGCAGTCGTTGCCCACGACTCACCTTGCAGCCAGACCTGCCGGGCTGCCAACCAGCACCCCAGCGCAGCGCTCATGACCAGCGCCGAGGCATAGCGCCGATCGCCACCCTCACCCGGCGTATGGCCCAACGCGCACAGACTGATGAACAGATACAGACCCAGCACGCCTCGCTGGCTGTAACACAGCGCGCAGCCGTCGATGCCGGTGACCGGAAGCAGACAGAAAGAGCCGCCCAGCATGGCCAGGGATGCCAATGCGGCAGGAAGGAACAGGGTACGCAGCCGAGACAGCGACATTGTTGAGGACATTCCCGGATGTGAATTAGTGGCTTGAGACGGTAAGGAAAGATGTCCTCTGTTTCAAGGCGCTACACAACCGACAAGTCGCTGAATGATCAAGAAAGGAGGTATCGCGAGGTAGGAAGCTTCCTAGGATCGCCAGGTACAGGTTGTTTGCCGGGTAGGGAAAAGTGCATGAACCCCGGCTCCCCGGGGTTTGTGGGGAGCCGGGGGGCCTTCAGGCGCGTACCGTTTCAGGCAACGGCAACGCCAGCAGACGTTCGTCCAGCAGGTTCAACCCTTCCTGGAACAACTGATTGCTCCGTTCGGTTTCACCCAACGCTGCAAGCAGCCGCGCCAGCTCGGCGCAGGCTTCAGGGTTGCGCTCCAGGCGCAAGCTGCTCTCGAAGTAGTCACGCGCTTTGCCCCACAGGCGATTCTGCAGGCTCAGGCGTCCCAGGGTCAGCAACAGGCTGGGGTCACGCGGGTGGTCCTTCAGCCAGCCCTCTGCGGTCTGCAGTTGGCGCGCCGGATCTTCACCACGAACCAGCCCGTACAAGCGGGCAAGGTGACTTTCGTACTGGCGCTTGATGGCGGCACGCAACACCTGTTCGGACTCACCTTGCGCATTGGCCTGGCGCATCTGCTCGGCGTAGGCCAGCACCAGCTGCGGCTCCTGGCGCTGTGCGGCGGTCAACTGCTGCCAGGCGCGCTCCAGTGACTGACGGGCCGTGCTCGCGTCTTCGCCACGGGTCGCGGCCAGACCAAGATTCTGCCCCCAGGCACGCTGCTCCAGCTGTGCCAGCTCATTCGCCGGCAAGGCCTTGTGCTTGCGCAGGTCGGGCAGCAAGCGAATCAACGCCGACCAGTCACCCCGCTCAAGGTACAGCCGCTGCAGCAAACGCAGCACCTGGGCATTGTTCGGATGGCGCTCCTGCATGGCCTGCAGGGTGTTCAGCGCGCCATCGCTGTCGCCACGGTCCATTTGCAGTTGAGCGTGGGCGAGCGCGATGGCCAGCTCAGCCTGGGGCTGACGCTCCAGGGCACGCTCGAGCATGTGGTCACTTTCTTCGGTGCGGCCCAGCTCATTGGCTGCACGGGCCGCACCGAGGTAGAACAGCAGGGGCTGGCGTTCAGCTTCGGCAGCGCGGCGCAGGTGCTTGTGGGCACTGGCCCAGCGGCCTTCGGCAAGGTCCAGCTGGCCTTGCTCGATGGCAATGCGGGTGCGTCGGCTGCGATTGCGCCGCGACCACGGGTTGACCACCCCGGTGGAAGTCAGCAGCAGACCGATCAGGTAGCGCAGCAGCCACAGCGCCAGCACCAGCACCAGCAACGCACCCAGTGCCGCCCACAGGCCAGACTGATAGCGAAAGCCGCCGTAGGCGATCATCACGTAGCCGCTGTGTTTGGCGATGGCAATGCCCAGCGCCGCCGCCACGACGATCGCGATGACCGCCAGCAGGTATACGCGCTTCATGGCTTGGCCCCTTCGCTGTCCGCTGGCAGGTTACGGCGCTGAATGTAAGCCTGCACCGCCGCCAGGCTTTCGCCGAGGTCCGGCACCTTTACCGCCACGGGCTGCTCGGCCAGCTGGTTGAGGCTGTCGAGCATGGCCTTGCTTTGCGGGTTGTCAGGGTTGAAGTTGGCCAGCAGCACGCTGCGAGCGTCATCCAGTGCTTTTTCATAGACCTTGGCCTCGCCGTTGAGCGCCGCCCATTGGGCTTGCTCAAGGGTCAGGGTCAGGGCCAGGCGCAGCTGGTTCAGCGACTGGCCCGCCAGCAACGGCTTGACGTTCTTGTCGGCATCGAACTCGACCTGGAAGTACTTGGAGATCTGCGCCCACCACTGCGACAGCCGGGTCGATACATCGCCTTCGCGGGTGAGTGCGCCCATGGCGTCGGCATTGGCATCGAACTCGGGCGTTTGTGCGCTGAGCTGCGGTACCAGCTCACGCTGGGCCGCCAGCTTGAGGAACAGACCGGTGCGATCAGGCTGCTCGGTGCTGTCGAGCACTGCCTTGCTGCGGGCCAGTTGCTCACGGGCGCCGAACGAGCCAGGGTCGCTTTGCTCACGAAGAATCTCGTCGGCCCCTTCGACCAGCGCTCGGGCACTGGTGATGTCCTGCAGGGCCGACAGGCGCAGCGTGGCCAGACGCAGCAGGTGCTCGGCTTCCGCCAGACGCCATTCCTTGCGGCTCTCGCCCAGCACGGTCTCGACCTTCTGGCTCAAGCGTTGCTGGTCACCCTGCAGTTGAGCCACCAGGCGACGGCGGTCCTCCAGCTCACTGGCGGCCGGCAGGCTGGACAGCTGGGTGGTGAGCTGCTGTTCACGCTGCTGCAGCGCGTTGGCACGCTCGACCAACGCTTGCAGGCTCTGCCCTTGGCCCTGCTCACTGCCTTGCAACTGGCGCACCTGCCAGACACTCCACCCGCCGAAGGCCACGCCTGCCGCGCCCAGCAGCAGGGCGAAGGTCGCCAGGCCATTGCCCGAACGCCTGGCAGGTTTGACGGGCTTGGTCGGTGGGGCTTTCGGCGTTTCCGGCGCCGAGGGTTGATCGTTCTTGGACAAGACAGTTTCGCTCACGTATCCATCCTTCGCAGAGGGGCGCCGCGCACGGCTCAATGCCCTGTCAAGGCAGGTACAGCGGTTCGCTGTACAGCTGCCAGCAAGGCCGCGGCACTGGCGCCACGGCATTCCACAACCTGTCGCGCACCCGCCTCACGCGCCTGTTGGGCTACACGGGGGCTGGGTACGAACAACGGCATTCGTGACAGACGAGGCCAATCGGCACCCGCCAGTCGTTGCAAATGTTCAAGACCTTGCCCACTGCTGACCACCAGGCCATTGAGGCGTTCCCCAATGACCCGCTCAGCCAGGGCTGTATCAGAATAATGCGGCAGGCAACGGCGATACAGTTCCAGATAATCGACACTAGCACCTTGCCCTGCAAGACGCTCGGCCAGCAGTTCGCGACCTCCCACCCCGCGCACGATCAACACCCGCGGCCGCACGCCGGCCAACGCCTGATGCAGCGCCGGCAGCGCCAGCAGCGCTTCGCTGTCATCGCCGTCAGCAGGCCACGTCGCCTGCAGGCCGCGTGCCGTCAGAATGCGCCCGGTGGCCTCGCCGACGGTGAACCAATGGACGGTGGGGGGCGTTAGCCCGGCGGCAGCCTCGAGCACTACCGGCTCTAGCTCAAGCAGCGGCAGGCAGCTGGTGGCAACGCCTGCCGCATGCAACAGCTCGGCGACCGCCAGGCTGTCCTCACGCGATCGCGTCAGCAGCAGACGCCATTCGCTCACGGGTGACCGCTCTCGCCGTAGATAGCCTTGAGAATCGCTTCAGCGCCCTGCGCGAGCAGCGCCTCGGCGACCTGAATGCCCAAGGCCTCGGCTTCGGCGCGAGGCGCACGCGCTTGCGCCGTCAGCAACAGCCCGCCGTCTGGCTGACCGACCAGCCCGCGCAGCCACAGCTGCTCGCCCTCGAGCACGGCATACGACGCGATAGGCACCTGACAGCCCCCATTGAGGTGTTTGTTCAGGGCTCGCTCAGCGACCACGCGGTGGGCCGTATCGAGGTGGTTGAGCGGTGCCAGCAGGGCGTGGATTTCGCTGTCAGCGCTGCGACACTCGATACCCACCGCGCCCTGGCCACCGGCCGGCAGGCTGTCGTCGACGCTGATACTGGAGGTGATGCGGCCCTCGAACCCCAGGCGGATCAGGCCGGCAGCGGCCAGGATGATGGCGTCGTATTCGCCGGCATCGAGCTTGGCCAGGCGCGTATTGACGTTGCCGCGCAGGAAGTGGATCTGCAGATCAGGACGCCGCGCCAGCAACTGCGCTTGCCGGCGCAAACTGGAGGTGCCGACCACGCTGCCGGCAGGCAGCGCAGCAAGGCTGTCGAAGCGGTTGGAAACGAACGCATCGCGCGCGTCTTCACGTTCACAGATGCAGAACAGACCCAGCCCTTCGGGGAAGTCCATCGGCACGTCTTTCATGGAGTGGACGGCGATGTCGGCCTGCTGCTCCATGAGCGCGGTTTCCAGTTCCTTGACGAACAATCCCTTGCCACCAATCTTGGCCAGCGGCGAGTCGAGGAGCTTATCGCCCCGGCTGACCATGGGCACCAGGGTCACCTGCAGGCCAGGATGGGCCCGCTCCAGACGCGCCTTCACATACTCGGCCTGCCATAGGGCCAGGGCACTCTTACGGGTGGCAATGCGGATTTCGCGAGTAGACATGAAGCACACCGAAGCAGGGGAAATGCTGCCGATGATAGCAAATCAGCCCAGCGTGCCAGCAGACTCAGGTCATGCCGCGCCATCCTTGGCGCACAGGTATGGACGTTCAGAGGAAGGGGTCAGAGCGTCTGCATCATCTTGCGCACGCCGGCCACGTGCCGACGGCTGACGGTCAACGCCTCGCCATCGAGGCCACGCAGGTACAGCTGGAAATGCCCGAGCGGGGTGCGCTGCAGCCGCTCGATCCGTTCGCGGGCGACCAGCGCATTGCGGTGGATGCGCACGAACCGGTTGCCGAACTCGTCTTCCAGCGCCTTGAGCGGCTCATCGAGCAGCACTTCGCCACCCTCATGGCGCAAGGTCACGTACTTGTGGTCGGCAATGAAATAGATCACCTGCGGCAGCGGGATCAGCTCAATGCCTTTGCGAGTGCGCGCGCTGATATGGCTGCGCGGGCCGCCGCCGGCTTCGTTGGCAGGGCGAGTCAAGGCGGCCAGTTGCGCCCGGTTGGGTTTTTCTGCGGTGCGCAGTGCGTCACGCAGCGCGCTCGATTCGATCGGCTTGGTGACATGGCTGAGCGCGCTATCGGAAAACGCCTGGCTACCGTACTCATCGTCGCCTGTGCAAAACACCACGGCAGGTGGCGCTTCACGCTCGCAGAGCCGCGCGGCGACCTGCAAGCCATCGAGCCCTGACATGCCGATATCCAGCAGCACGACATCCGGCTTGAGACTATCAATCAGAGCCAGAGCCTCTTCGCCATTGGTGGCGCTGGGCTCCAGTACGGAATAACCCTCTAGTTCACCTAACAACCGACTGAGGCGATCGCGGGATTGGGGTTCATCATCAACGATCAGGACATTCATAATTACGCTGGATTCCTGAGTGAGTCTCGCACGGGTGTGACGTAGACGGGTGCCGAATAACCGGGACCACAATTCACGCTCTAGACCAATGCAATGGCCAAAGATTCAGTGCTCCGACAGTTTCTGCCGAGCCTCTGTGCAACTGTAGACGGTCCATGGAACGCTGCCGTTCAATCGGTAAATATCTCCCGGTGAAGTTAATGCTCATTTAGTCGGCGATATTCTTCGGACTAGCGTCCTGCGGCAGGCCCGGCAACCCTGATATGATCTGCGCCACTTTTTCTTCACGCCTGCAATGAGTGAATCCATGAGCACCGACAAGACCAATCAGTCGTGGGGCGGCCGCTTCAGCGAGCCGGTCGACGCATTCGTCGCCCGCTTCACCGCTTCGGTCGACTTCGACAAGCGCCTGTATCGCCACGACATCATGGGTTCGATCGCCCATGCCACCATGCTGGCCGATGTGGGTGTGCTGACCACCACCGAGCGCGACACCATCATCGATGGCCTGAAGACCATCCAGGGTGAAATCGAGGCTGGCCAGTTCGACTGGCGCGTCGAGCTCGAAGACGTGCACATGAACATCGAAGCGCGCCTGACCGATCGCATTGGCATCACCGGCAAGAAATTGCACACCGGGCGCAGCCGCAATGACCAGGTCGCCACCGACATCCGCCTGTGGCTGCGTGATGAAATCGACCTGATCCTCAGCGAAATCACCCGTTTGCAGCAGGGCCTGCTGGCCCAGGCAGAGCGCGAAGCCGACACCATCATGCCGGGTTTCACCCACCTGCAAACTGCGCAACCCGTGACTTTCGGCCATCACCTGCTGGCCTGGTTCGAAATGCTCAGCCGTGACCACGAGCGCCTGGTCGACTGCCGCAAGCGCACCAACCGCATGCCGTTGGGCAGCGCCGCGCTGGCTGGCACCACCTACCCCATCGACCGCAACCTGACGTGCTCGCTGCTGGGCTTCGAGGCGGTGTCGGGCAACTCGCTGGACGGTGTTTCGGACCGCGACTTCGCCATCGAATTCTGCGCGGCCGCCAGCCTGGCGATGATGCACCTGTCGCGCTTTTCCGAAGAGCTGGTGCTGTGGACCAGCGCGCAATTCCAGTTCATCGACCTGCCTGACCGCTTCTGCACCGGCAGCTCGATCATGCCGCAGAAGAAGAACCCCGATGTGCCAGAGCTGGTACGTGGCAAGAGCGGCCGCGTATTCGGCGCCCTGACCGGCCTGCTGACCCTGATGAAGGGCCAGCCGCTGGCCTACAACAAGGACAACCAGGAAGACAAGGAACCGCTGTTCGATGCCGCCGATACCCTGCGCGACTCGCTGCGGGCCTTCGCCGACATGATCCCGGCCATCAAACCCCGCCACGCCATCATGCGTGAAGCGGCGCTGCGGGGTTTCTCCACCGCAACCGACCTGGCTGACTACCTGGTACGCCGTGGCCTGCCGTTCCGTGATTGCCATGAAATCGTTGGCCATGCGGTCAAGTATGGCGTCGACAGCGGCAAGGACCTGGCCGAGATGAGCCTCGAAGAGCTGCGTCAGTTCAGCGATCAGATCGAGCAGGACGTGTTCGCCGTGCTGACCCTGGAAGGCTCGGTCAACGCCCGTGACCACATTGGCGGCACGGCACCTGCACAGGTGCGCGCGGCGGTCGCTCGCGGTCAAGCCCTGCTGGCGTCGCGCTGAAGCGGGTGGTGCTGCCGTAACAAGAAGGGGGCGCCAGAGCGCCCCCTTCTTGTTTCAATTGCCTTGCTTCTTGTTGCGCATCATCTCCAGGAAGCCAGGCATGGCTGCGTCCTTGTCGGCCTGGATCCTGGCCAGGTGCGGGTGTTCGCCGAGCTTGGCGAGCAACGCAGCGGCTTTCGGGAAATCAGCCAACAGGTCCAGGTTCAGCACTTTCTTCGCTGCAGCGACCGCCAGATCGACCGAAAACGCGAACATCACGTCAGCCAGGCTGAGCTGTGCGCCGGCCAGGTACGGCGCGAACTGGCCATTGCGCTCCACGGTGGCAAAACCTGCCAGCAACTCGCTGCGGGCTTTCTCCTTGACCAGCGGCTCCACGGGCATACCGAAGAATGCTTCGGCGTAACAGGTGCGCGCAGGCAGCTCGATGTACAGCTCGATCTCTTTCATCAGCTCATGCACCTTGGCCTGGGCGAACGGCTCGCTCGGCAGCAGCGGCGTGCCGCCCTGGGTGCGCTCGATGTAGTCGAGGATCGCGCTGGTTTCGCTCAGGAAGCCCTGCTCGGTTTCCAGCGCCGGCACCTTGCCGCGCGGGCTGACCGACAGCGACCCTGAGTCTTGCCCGGGAAAGAACAGCACTTCCTCGAAGGGCACGCCCTTCTCCAGCAATGCCAGCTTGACCATGTTGTAGTAGTTGCTTACAGGGAAACCATGCAGCTTGAGCATTGGAACAGCCTCCGGGCCGTGTGGGGTTGGGCCCAACGTTTATAGCCCCTGGCGGGTACGCTGACCAGCGTCATGCCTGTTGTCGATGGCCGGACATTGCCAGGAACGTCGTGGCAAACTGTCTGCTCAACCCCCAGGAGCCCTGCTATGAGCCAGCCCACCGACATCGACCGCGAAGACGATGAAGCCTTTGCCGAAGCCACCCTCACGCAAGCCGTGGAAAACCAGATCGAAAGCGGCGAGCCGCCAGCGGCCAAGGCCACCTTCAACAAGCTGAGCCTGGTGGGTTACTCACGCGAAGACAGCTTGATGCTGATGGCCATGGTGCTGGCATACGAGATCGACACGATGCTTGCCGAAGACCGCCCGTTCGACAACCAATGGTACGAAGGCGCGCTGCGTGCCCTGCCGGACCTGCCCCCGGAACTGGCCGCTGAGATGGATCAAGGCGACGACGAGTAACTGTGACTACACTCCACGCTCAGGCGCCCGGCTGTCATCGCCGGCGCCGTTCTCCATCCCTTGAAGTCTGGAGTCGCCATGTCCTTTACCCCTGAGCTGATCGCCGAACTCGAAGTCCTTGCCCTGTTCAATCTCGATAGCACCCAAGAAGGCATCAAAGTCCATAGCAACGCCACCCCTGACCTCATCCACGCCGCCAAGCGCCTGCACCAGAAGCAGCTGATCAGCCAGCCCGATGGCGGCTATCTGACCAGCCTGGGCATCGATGCGGCGCAAAGCGCCCAACAGCTCCTGACCATCCTCGGCGTCGCGCAGCCAGCCTGACGCGGCACAGCGCAAGGCAGGGCTGCCAAGCCCCTGCCTTGCGCCTGGGCGCTGTAAAAATGACGTCAATGCTCGCCAGGCACTGATTCTTCCTGCCCACTCGGGCTACACTCGCCGAGCCCCTGCCGCCGAGTGCGCAATGAATCATCCCCACGAGATTCGTCCCGACCTTGATCAAGGCATCGACCGCACGGTTCTGAACACCCTGCGCGCGCGCTTTCTCCAGCTCAGCCGAGGTCGCCTGACCCGAGCCCGGGAAGCACTTTCAAGTCGTCAGCAACAGGTGCTGACCCTCCTTCCCCTGCTGTTGCACGTCAATCACCCGCTGATGCCGGGCTATATTTCCAGCGTCACCCCTGCCGGCATTTGTGGATACGAGCCCGATTTCGCCACCTTGGCCGAAGCAAAGCGCCTGACCCGCGCGTTCAGCTACAAGTCGCCGCGCGCCGAGGCCATGCGCGCCCTGACCGGCCTGTACCTGATCGGCAGCCTCGGCACGCTGGCCCACGCCGAACAGAGCGACATGGACCTGTGGGTCTGCCACCGCGCCGGGCTGAGCATCGATGCCCTGGACGAACTGCGACGCAAATGCCAGCTGCTGGAAAGCTGGGCCGCCACCCTGGGCGCCGACGCTCACCTGTTCCTGATCGACGGCGAAGGCTTTGCCAAGGGCGAGCGTGACGGCCAGCTGGGCTCGGACGACTGCGGCACTACTCAGCACTACTTGCTGCTCGATGAGTTCTACCGCACCGCCATCTGGCTGGCCGGACAGACCCCGTTGTGGTGGCTGGTGCCCGTCTACGAGGAAGGCAATTACCACGCCTATGCCCAGACCCTGCTCGACAAGCGCCTCATTCGCCACGACGAGTACCTCGACCTGGGCCACCTGGCGCACATTCCTGCCATGGAGTTTCTCGGCGCCGGGCTATGGCAGCTCTTCAAGGGCATTGAGTCGCCCTACAAATCGCTGCTCAAACTGCTGCTGACCGAAGCCTATGCCAGTGAGCATCCGGCGCCATACTGCCTGAGCCTGGCGCTCAAAGAGCGGGTGTACGCCAATCGCCTCGATCTCGACGAACTCGACCCGTACGTGATGGTGTACCGGCGTATCGAACAGTACCTGCTGGGGCGTGGCGAGCACCGGCGGCTGGAGCTGGTGCGGCGCAGCTTGTACCTGAAGGTCGACCAGAAACTCAGCCAGCTGGCGCGCGGACGTGGCGGCTGGCAGCGCGGTCTGTTGCAGCGCCTGACCAGCGAGTGGGGATGGTCTGAGCACACGCTGCAAGTGCTCGACAGCCGCAGCCTGTGGAAGGCTGGCTACGTGCAGCAGATGCGCCGCGAGCTGGTGGCCGAGCTGCACCGCAGCTATCGATTTCTGGCCCGTTTCGCCCGTGCCAGCAGCGCCGACAGCCGCGGCAAGATCGACGTGATCAACCCAGGCATCGCCCCCGACCTGGCCGAAGACACCCTGACCCTTGTCCACGCCCCGAATCACCAAGCCCCCGGCAGCCATCACTGGCGGCTGTACAGCGGCAGCCTGGCGGCCCACCAGTGGCCTGCCATGACGCCGATCAGGCACAGCCCTGAACTGATCGAACTGCTGACCTGGGCTTATCGAAATGGCGTCATCGACGGCGGCACGCGCTTGGCCCTGCACCCCGAAACAGCGCTCAACAGCGCGTTGCAACAGGTGCAGGCTCAGCTCGACCTTTGAGACGCCGGGCAACGCCAGTCAAGCCCGAGCAGACGCCCCACGACTCAAGAAGATCGTGCAGCGGGTGAATCAGAGGTCGAAATCACCGGCCGCTTCAGGCTGGTACTCGACATCCAGCAGCTTGAGCTTGAGGGTCTTGCCGCCGGGCGCCGGCCAGTCGATCTCATCACCGACCGACAATCCCAGCAGCGCACCGCCGATGGGCGCGAGCACCGAGACGTTGTTTTCCTTGCCCGCATCCTTGGGATAGACCAGGGTCAGGTGGTAGTCCTTGCCGCTGCCCTGCTCCTGGCAGTGCACGCGGGAATTCATGGTCACCACGCCCGCCGGCACCTCTCCATGCCCCACCACCTGCTCGGCACGGTCGAGTTCGTCCTGAAGGGCCAGCACGCCGGGAACGGACTCATCGAGGCTGTCGATGAGTTGCTCGAGACGCTGTACGTCCAGTCGGGTCAGGGTAAGGGAAGGCTTGGTGCTCATAATCCAGTCAGGCTCCTTTGAACAGGGAAAAAGTCATCAGGCAAATAAAGCAAAACCCCGCCCAAGGGCGTAATGCTGTTCATTTAAGCGACTGGGGCCGCCTTGCAGCCCATCGCGGCTGAAGCCGCTCCCACAGAGTACGCATATCCTGTGGGAGCGGCTTCAGCCGCGATGGGCTGCAGAGCAGCCCCAAGTGATATCGATGTCGCTTAAGTAAACAGCGTTACGCCCAAGGGCGGGGTTTGTAGAGGCGATTGGCGTCGTCGACGCGTCAACCGACACTATCACAGCAGGGCAAATACTCAAGCCCGTGCGTCACTGCTGGCGACGCGCCTCGGCTTCGCGGCAGATTTCCCGACGACGCGGGTCGTCGGCCGAACGCCATTCGCGGATGTGCTCGACCGGGCGCTGGCAGCCGGTGCAGACCTTGTGCTCATCCAGCCGGCAGACACTGATGCAGGGCGACTTCACGGCCGGGCTGACGTTGCTGTAAAGCGGTTTGGGCGGGCGGGCAGGCGTGCTCATGTCAGATCTCGGAAAAATCCAGCTTCTCGCCCGCGCGCTCCCAGACGATGCGCTCCAGCATTTCGCCCAGCAGCTCGTCGCTCTTCTCGCAGCTCCACTGGCCGCTCTCCTCGTCGTAGTCGAAATGAAAGCCCCCGGAACGGTCGGCCAGCCACAGCTGGCGCAAGGGTTCTTGCCGGCTGAAGATCAGCTGGCTGCCATTCTCGAACTTGATGGTCAGCACACCCGCCGAGTTTTCCATGTCCAGGTCCATGTCGCTCTCGTCGAACAGGTCTTCGAGCGCCTGTTGCGTGGCGTCGACCAGGTCGTGGAAACGTGCTTCGCTCAAACTCATTGCGGGAACCTCGGAAATGGCAGCTGACGGGCAAGCCGGGCAAGATACGGGCGCTTTGCCATGAATGCAAAGGATAGCGACGATCGCGCCAATCAGGCCGTCAGACCGACCGGCGCTTACATAGGCAATCCGCTGGTCGCTCGGTATACTCGGGCGCAATACTGCATATTTCAAAGGATTTCGCCCATGAAGCGCCTGATTTCCTCCCTCGCGGCGCTGCTCGCCGTGGCTTGCCTCGTTTCCGCCTGCGGCCAGAAAGGCCCGTTGTTCCTGCCCGATGACAGCAAGGACGGCCAAGACACGCACTCGTCGCACAAGCACACGCAGTAAGGGATTTCCATGGACGCTTTCAATTACCGCGACGGTCAGCTGTTCGCGGAAAACGTGGGCTTGTCGGCCATCGCCGAACGCTTCGGCACACCGACCTACGTGTACTCGCGCGCCCACATCGAGGCGCAATACCGCAGCTATGTCGACGCCCTGCAAGGCACCTCGCACCTTGTCTGTTTCGCGGTAAAGGCCAATTCCAACCTGGGCGTGCTGAACGTCCTGGCGCGCCTGGGCGCAGGCTTTGACATCGTGTCGGGCGGCGAGCTGGAACGCGTGCTGGCCGCCGGTGGCCGTGCCGATCGCGTGGTCTTCTCGGGTGTCGGCAAGACCCGTGAAGACATGCGCCGCGCGCTGGAAGTGGGCGTGCACTGCTTCAACGTCGAGTCGGCCGATGAGCTGGAGCGCCTGCAGGTGGTGGCTGCCGAACTCGGCAAGCAGGCCCCTGTGTCGCTGCGGGTCAACCCGGACGTCGATGCCGGCACCCACCCCTACATATCCACCGGCCTGAAGGAAAACAAGTTCGGTATCGCCATCAGCGATGCTGAAGCCTTGTACGTGCGTGCTGCGCAGCTGCCGAACCTGGATGTCGTCGGCGTCGATTGCCACATCGGTTCGCAGTTGACCACCCTCGAACCGTTCCTCGATGCCGTAGACCGTCTGCTGATGCTGATCGACCGTCTGGGCGAGTGCGGCATTCACCTGCGTCACCTGGACCTGGGCGGCGGTGTCGGCGTGCGTTATCGCGACGAGCAGCCACCGTCGGTGGCTGACTACATCAACGCCGTGCGCGAGCGTGTCGGCGCGCGTGACCTGGCGCTGCTGTTCGAACCCGGCCGCTACATCGTCGCCAACGCCGGCGTGTTGCTGACCCGCGTGGAATACCTCAAGCACACCGAGCACAAGGACTTCGCCATCATCGATGCGGCGATGAACGACCTGATCCGCCCAGCGTTGTACCAGGCCTGGATGGACGTCAGCGCCGTGACCCCACGCGAGGGTCAGGGCCGCGAGTACGATGTGGTCGGGCCCATCTGCGAAACCGGCGATTTTCTCGCCAAGTCGCGCCAGCTGGCGCTCGCCGAAGGTGATCTGCTGGCCGTTGGCTCGGCTGGCGCCTATGGCTTCGTCATGAGTTCGAACTACAACACGCGCGGCCGTTGCGCCGAGGTGCTGGTCGATGGTGACCAGGCGTTCGAGGTGCGTCGCCGCGAAACCATCCCTGAACTGTTCGCCGGCGAAAGCCTGCTGCCGGAGTGAACCCATGCTGCTGCGTTTCACCAAGATGCACGGACTGGGCAACGACTTCATGGTCCTCGACCTGGTCAGCCAGCACGCTCACATCCAGCCCAAGCACGCGCGGCAATGGGGTGATCGCCACACCGGGATCGGCTTCGACCAACTGCTGATCGTCGAGGCGCCGAGCAATCCGGAAGTGGATTTCCGCTACCGGATCTTCAACGCTGACGGCTCCGAGGTCGAACAGTGCGGCAACGGCGCGCGCTGCTTTGCCCGCTTCGTGCTGGACAAGCGCCTGACCGCCAAGAAGCTCATCCGCGTGGAAACCAAGGGCGGCATCATCGAGCTCGATGTGCAGCAGGACGGCCAGGTGTGTGTCGACATGGGTCCGCCGCGACTCGTGCCGATCGACATCCCCTTCGTCGCTGAAGCCCAGGCGCTGAGCTACCCGCTGGAGATCGACGGCCAGGCCTACCCGATTGCCGCGCTGTCGATGGGCAACCCGCATGCCGTACTGCGTGTCGAAGATGTCCAGACCGCTCCGGTGCACGCCCTGGGGCCGAAAATCGAACACCACCCGCGCTTCCCGCAACGGGTCAACGCCGGCTTCATCCAGGTGGTCGATCGCCATCATGCCAACCTGCGCGTCTGGGAACGGGGTGCGGGCGAAACGCAGGCCTGCGGCACCGGCGCTTGCGCGGCGGCGGTGGCAGCGATCAGCCAAGGCTGGATGGATTCACCGGTTACCCTCGACCTGCCTGGCGGACGCCTGCACATTGAGTGGGCTGGCCCGGGCATGCCTGTGCGCATGACCGGCCCAGCCGTACGCGTCTATGAAGGCCAGGTCCGCCTCTAACCGAGTAAGCGCCATGACCGATCAGCCAACACCCCAGGCCGCAAGCCTCGATGCCGAGGACGTGATTGCCTACTTGCGCGAACACCCGACGTTCTTCGCCGCACACGACGATCTGCTTCTCGAACAGCTCATCCCCCACCAGCGCGGCGACAGCGTGTCGCTGGTGGAGCGTCAGCTCAAACTGCTGCGCGAGCGCAACATCGAGATGCGCCATCGGTTGTCTCAGCTGATGGACGTTGCCCGCGACAACGACCGGCTGTTCGACAAGACCCGCCGCCTGATTCTCGACCTGCTCGACGCCAACAGCCTCGAGGAGGTGGTCATGGCCGTAGAAGACAGCCTGCGTCAGGACTTCAAGGTGCCCTTCGTCAGCCTCATCCTGTTCGGCGACAACCCCATGCCGGTCGGCCGCTGGGTCTCCAGCAGCGAAGCGCAAGTCGCCATTGGCGCCTTGATCAGCAGCGGTAAACCCATTAGCGGCAACTTGCGTGATCACGAGCTGGCGTTCCTCTTCGGCGAGGAGCAGCGCAAGGATGTCGGCTCTTCGGCCGTGGCCACGCTCGAGCACCAGGGGCTGCATGGCGTACTGGCCATCGGCAGCCGCGATCCGCAGCACTACAAGAGCAGTGTGGGATCGCTGTTCCTTTGCCACATCGCCGAAGTGCTGAGCCGGCTGATCCCGCGGTTCACGCAAACCCTGCGCTCGGTGCGCTGATGAACGAACAGCTGGACGCTTATTGCGCGCACCTGCGCAATGAGCGCCAGGTGTCCGAGCACACCCGCCTGGCCTACCGCCGGGACCTGGAAAAGGTGCTGACGTACTGCGCCAAACAGCAGATCGAACAGTGGTCGGACCTGCAGCTGCAGCATGTGCGGCAGCTGGTAGCGCGTCTGCACCATGACGGGCAGTCTTCAGCCAGCCTGGCCCGACTGCTCTCGGCAGTGCGTGGGCTGTACCGCTACCTGATCCGCGAAGGCCTCAGCCAGCACGACCCGGCCGCCGGCCTGGCGCCGCCCAAGGGCGAGCGCCGCCTGCCCAAGACGCTGGACACCGACCGCGCCCTGCAACTGCTCGATGGCGGGGTTGACGACACCTTCATCGCCCGCCGCGACCAGGCCATGCTCGAACTGTTCTATTCGTCCGGCCTGCGCCTGTCCGAGCTGATCCAGCTCGACCGGGTGCACCTGGACCTCAGCGCAGGCCTGGTGCAAGTGCTCGGCAAGGGCAACAAGACACGCATCCTGCCGGTCGGGCGCAAAGCGCGCGAAGCCTTGCAAGCCTGGCTGAAGGTACGCGGCCTCGGCGCGCCTTGCGATGACGCACTGTTCATCAGCCGCCAGGGGCGCCGCATCAGCCCGCGAGCCGTCCAGCAGCGGCTCAAGCTCGCCGGCGAACGCGAGCTGGGCCAGCACCTGCACCCGCACATGCTCCGCCACTCCTTCGCCAGCCATGTACTGGAATCCTCCCAGGACCTGCGCGCCGTGCAAGAGATGCTCGGCCACGCCGACATCAGCACCACGCAGATCTATACCCACCTGGATTTCCAGCACCTGGCGTCGGTGTACGACAGCGCCCACCCGAGGGCCAAACGCACTAAAGGCACAGACTCATGAGCATCCAGCTGATCACCTTCGACCTCGATGACACCTTGTGGGACACCGCGCCAGTGATCGCCAGTGCCGAGGTCGTGCTGCGCGACTGGCTCAAGGCCAATGCGCCCAAGCTCTCGGCGCTGCCCGTCGAGCACCTGCACAGCGTGCGCGAGCGGCTGGTGCAGGCCGAGCCTGGCCTCAAACACCGTATCAGCGAACTGCGCCGGCGGGTACTGTTCCATGCCCTGGCCGACGTCGGCTACGACCCGCACACGGCGCAATCGATGGCCGCCGAAGGCTTCGAGACGTTCCTGCACGCACGCCATCAGCTGGAGATCTTCCCCGAGGTGCAGCCGATGCTGGAGGTGCTCAGCCAGCGTTATGCCCTGGGCGTGGTCACCAATGGCAACGCCGACGTGCGCCGCCTGGGGCTGGCGGACTACTTCGACTTTGCCCTGTGCGCCGAAGATGTCGGCATCGGCAAGCCCGACCCTGCCCCCTTCCTCGAAGCGCTTCGGCGCAGCGCGGTGTCGCCGGCAGCGGCGGTGCACGTGGGCGATCATCCGCGTGACGACATCGCCGGGGCGCAGCGCGCGGGCCTGAAAGCGGTGTGGTTCAACCCGCAGGGCAAGCACTGGGCCGGTGAGGCGCCACCCGACGCGCAGATTCAGTGCTTGTCGCAACTGCCGGGTGTGCTCGCGCGCTGGAACTGACAGGCGCTGTCACTGACACGCACAAAAAAGCCCGCAGCGACGGCGGGCTTTCCGGTGTAGCACCACTCAGATAGGGCGGCTGCCGTACTTGTTGTCCGGCTTCTTGGGCGGGTCAGCGACCACATTGGCCTCGACTTCCTGCACCTTGCCGCCACGGGAAAGAAACTCTTCCATGGCGCGGGCCAGTGCATCGCGCTCCTTCTGCTTGGCTTCCATGCTCGGCATTTCTTCTGCCGTTACGGCCTTGGACTTGCCCTTGGCAGCAGGTGCCGGGCTATCGTCTTCGGCTGCATCTTCTGCACCGTCATCGGCGGCGGTTTCAAGGCCATCATCAGCCTCGTCGTCGCCAGCTTCCAGTTCGTCGTTTTCCAGATCGTCGTCGCTCATGTTCTACCTCATGACTTGCGAAAAGCAGATTTAGTTGGTTTTTTCGCCTGGTGTCGCCGTAGACCGGCGAGCATCAGAAATAATTCCCGGCAGTGTGAGTCGATCCTGCCAGTCAGCGTTGCGCTTGGGCGGTGAGCCATAACTGGCGGTCTGTCGCAGATGAGCCTGCTCCCGCACGTCATGCAACAGCCGCTGTGGGCAAGTCGCCAGGCACCTGCGTACTGCAATGATGCGGGGCGTGCGAGCCTTGCTTTCAGCCCCCGCCACACCTTATGCATGACCGCGCCCGTTCAACCACGACCCACATCGCCAAGGAGGCGAAACGCAGTGTGGCGCGCATTCTAGCGTGCTCGCAGAAAAAGCAAAGCTCCCTTAATGCTCTGTTGCGTGTAAGTTTTTGCACCCGGGAAGCATTGCCAGGGATGCAAGGATTGCCAGCATGCTTTGTTGAATACGCAGACAAAAAAAAGCCCGGCGAACCGGGCAGTGACGAGAGCGTCGCGGTCAGAGGTTGTAGCCGCGCTCGTTGTGTTGAGCCAGGTCGAGACCGACCGCTTCTTCTTCTTCATTGACCCGCAGGCCCATCAGCACATCCAGCACCTTGAGAATCACGTAGGTGACGATTGCGGTGTAGATGACCGTGAACAGAACACCCTTGGTCTGTACCCAGACCTGCGCGGCGATGTCGGTCACTTCCCCGAAGCCGCCCAGTGCCGGTGCGGCGAATACACCGGTCAGAATCGCGCCGACGATCCCGCCGATACCGTGCACGCCAAATGCATCGAGCGAGTCGTCATAGCCCAGCTTGCGCTTGAGGCTGGTCGCGCAGAAGTAGCAGATCACACCTGAGGCCAGACCGATTGCCAGGGCGCCCATCGGGCCCACCGTGCCGGCTGCCGGGGTGATGGCCACCAGGCCAGCGACCACACCCGAAGCGATACCCAGGGCGCTGGGTTTGCCATGCCCGATCCACTCGGCGAACATCCAGCCCAGGGCCGCTGCAGCGGTCGCGATCTGGGTCACCAGCATGGCCATGCCGGCCGTGCCGTTGGCGGCTGCAGCAGACCCCGCGTTGAAGCCGAACCAGCCGATCCACAGCATGGCTGCGCCAATCAGGGTGTAGCCGAGGTTGTGCGGCGCCATCGGCGTGGTCGGGTAGCCTTTGCGCTTGCCCAGCACCAGGCAGCAGATCAGGCCGGCGACACCCGCATTGATGTGCACCACGGTGCCACCGGCGAAGTCCAGCACGCCCCAGTCCCACATCAGCGCACCGTCGCCGCTCCAGACCATGTGCGCGATTGGCGCATAGACCAGGGTGAACCAGATGGCCATGAATACCAGCATGGCCGAGAACTTCATGCGCTCGGCGAACGCACCGACGATCAACGCAGGCGTGATGATGGCGAAGGTCATCTGGAAGGTGATGAACACCGCTTCCGGGAACAGCGCCGTCGCCGACGTCAGGCTGCTGGGCGTAACGCCGCTGAGGAATGCCTTGGAAAGCCCACCGACGAAACTGTGGAGGTTGGTCACGCCCTTTTCCATGCCGCTGGTGTCGAAGGCCAGGCTGTAGCCGTAGATCATCCACAGCAGGCTGATCAGGCCGGTAATGGCAAAGCACTGCATCATCACCGAGAGCACGTTCTTCGAGCGCACCATGCCGCCGTAGAACAAGGCCAGGCCAGGAATGGTCATGAACAGCACCAGGGCGGTTGCCGTGAGCATCCAGGCGGTGTCACCGGAGTTGAGAACCGGGGCGGTTTCGTCTGCCAAGGCAAGGCCTGGCAGGACGAGAGGCAATAGGGCGCCAAGCCCTGCGATCTGACGCAGAGTCATGTTGTTTTCTCCTGGGGCGTTGGGGTTTGCTGAGGCGGTGGTGCGGTGTCAGATCGCGTCGGTATCGGTTTCGCCGGTACGGATGCGGATCGCCTGCTCCAGATTGACTACGAAGATCTTGCCGTCACCGATCTTGCCGGTGTTGGCGGCCTTGGTGATGGCTTCGATGACCCGGTCCAGGTCCTTGTCGTCGATGGCGACATCGATCTTGACCTTGGGCAGGAAGTCGACGACGTATTCGGCGCCACGGTACAGCTCGGTGTGGCCTTTCTGCCGACCGAAGCCTTTGACTTCAGTGACGGTGATGCCCTGCACGCCGATTTCCGACAGCGACTCACGGACGTCGTCCAACTTGAACGGCTTGATGATGGCAGTGACTAGTTTCATGCAACTCTCTCCCGATGTGGTGGACTTGCCCCAGGAAAACAAACCCGTCTCAAGTCTAAGCGCAGTGCCTGGCTTTGTAACGCGTCGTAAGCGACGTCCCGTCTGCTGCCGATGCACTGGCCGATTGCCCGTCTGCGGGCTCACTCAGCCTGTTGCCTGAACACCTGGCAGAGACCTAGCAGAAACCTTGCCAATTCCCTGCAGCCTACGGTCTAGACGCGTTGGCGTGGGTTCGGCAGATCCGAATCAAGTGCCATCATCTAGCCCATGCACAAGTGCAGTGCACGCACGTATTCCTCAGTGCTCGAAAACTGTGCACGACAGGCCTGTACAGGCTGCGTGGTACACTCGCGCACTCATTTCCCTTACGGACCGCTCGATCATGCTCGCGCCCAAAGCTTTCCTCGATGCGCTCAGCGACCAGGCTTCGCGCCTGTTCAGCGGCGATGCCTCTCAACCTCGCGCCGAAATCGAAAGCCAGTTCAACGCATTGATGCAGGGCGCGTTCAGCAAACTGGATCTGGTCAGCCGCGACGAATTCGACAGCCAGATGGTGGTGCTCGCGCGCACTCGCGCGCGTCTGGAAGCACTGGAGCAGCAAGTGGCCGAGCTCGAAGCGCGCATGGCGCCGGCTGCGCCAACTCAAGACTGACCCCCCCTCCCTCAACGTCGCGCGATGTGCGCGACGGTGCTTTCTTGCCTGTGATTGCTACTCCGTAATATTTCCTACAGGTTTTTAGGAATATCCAATAGATGAAAATTAATTAAAGTGCCGACTTCAGGTTGACGCGTACACGCTCTGTTAACTAAAGTTCGCTCGCTTCGCCAGCGAGGCGTTTTTCATTACTTGAAGAGTTCAATGGACACAGTCAATAGACGCAGCCTGGCTGTTGCGCGTCGCAACGGCCAGGTATCAGAACCCATCTTCCGGTTTCGACACCCAGGTCGGCCGAGTCACGCAGGCGCCTAGCCCTGCCGTCACTTGCCTGCTCCGGTATCAGACCGGCTGGAGGCAAGCCCATGCACCTCAATTTCTGCATGTCCTCGTGGTATCGCGCCCGTCATCCGGCGCCGCCTGCCCCTGTCCGAGCCTCGGACTCGCTACCTTCCAGCTCATTGCTGGCCCCACGCTGTCGGTTGCAGGCCGTATGGCATCGTGCGCCTGCGCATTGCTCGCCGCAGCTGCAATGGCAGCAACTCGATGGTGAAGAACCGCCCAGTCGGGGGCATCACCTTCAACTGTGGCGCTGAGTTCGACTCACACTTCAGCTGAAACACTACATTCAAACAGCTCACACTTTTCATAATTGAAAGTGTGCGATCTCCTGTCGCCTCGAATAACTAAACGAGATAAAAACGCATGGAAATTCCGAGTAGAAAGTTCGCCGCCCTTCATACCCTCGACACCCGGCTGCGAGCACTCAATCGTCGAACATTGCAACTTCATCGCCCAATCGTGTCGAGACCGGCCTGTGCTTCAGGATGATCCACAGCGCTGTCTCGTCACCTCCTGTCACAGGAGTACTGACAATGACCGTCAAAGACCGCACCCCCTCCTCCCCGAAACTGTCCATGCGCGCCGCCCGTGAGGCGCGTAACGGCCTGTCCGTCACGTACGCCAACCTCGACGCCACCGAGCATGGCCTGACCGAACGCGAAGCCGCCAAGCGCTTGCCGCGTGATGGTCGCAATGAGGTGGCCCATGACCGGCCACCTTCAGCTGCCACGCAATTTCTCCTGGCGCTGCACAACCCCTTCATCTATGTGCTGCTCACCCTCGCCGCCATCAGTTTCGTCACCGACTACTGGCTGCCGCTGCGTGCAGGTGAAACCGATGAGGCCGACCTGACCAAGGTCATCATCATCCTCACCATGGTCAACCTCAGCGCCGTGCTGCGTTTCTGGCAGGAATACCGCTCCGGCAAGGCCGCCGAGGCGCTCAAGGCCATGGTGCGGACAACCGCGAGCGTGCTGCGCCGCAAGCAAGGCCGCGATACTGCCACCCTGCGCGAAGTGCCCATGGGCGAACTGGTCGCCGGCGACATCGTGCAGTTGTCGGCCGGCGACATGATCCCCGCCGACCTGCGCCTGATCGAATCCCGTGACCTGTTCATCAGCCAGGCCGTGCTGACCGGCGAAGCCTTGCCGGTGGAAAAATACGACACCCTCGGCAACGTGGCGCAAAAATGCGCCGCAGACACGGTCAGCGATTCGGCGAACCTGCTCGATCTGCCCAATGTCTGCTTCATGGGCACCAATGTGGTCAGTGGGCGCGCACGCGCTGTGGTGGTGGCGACAGGACACCGTACCTACTTCGGCTCGCTGGCCAGGTCGTTGTCGGGCCATCGCAGCCAGACCGCCTTCGACCGCGGCGTGAACAGTGTCAGCCGCCTGTTGATTCGCTTCATGCTGGTCATGGTGCCGGTGGTGTTCATGATCAATGGTCTGGTCAAAGGCGATTGGGCGGATGCCTTCATGTTCGCCCTGGCGGTTGCCGTAGGCCTGACCCCGGAAATGCTGCCAATGATCGTCAGCGCCAACCTGGCCAAGGGAGCCCTGGCCATGGCCCGGCGCAAAGTGGTGGTCAAGCGCCTCAACGCCATTCAGAACCTGGGCTCGATGAATGTATTGTGCACTGACAAGACCGGCACCCTGACCCAGGACCGGATCATTCTGGAGCACCATGTCGACCCCAACGGCCAGCAAGACCCGCAGTTGCTGCAACTGGCCTGGCTGAACAGCCACCACCAGAGCGGCGTTCGCAACCTGATGGACCAGGCCGTGCTGAACTTTGCCCAGGCCACCGCCGGCTTCAAAGCGCCCTTTGCCTACGCCAAGGTCGACGAGCTGCCCTTCGACTTCGTCCGCCGGCGCTTGTCCGTGGTACTCGACAATGGCGCCGGCCATCACCTGCTGATCAGCAAGGGTGCCGTCGAGGAGATGCTGGCGGTCGCCAGCCAGATTCAGCAGGGCGAGGCTGTTCTACCGCTCGATGACGCACAGCGCGAAGCCCTGCTGGCACGAGCCAACAGCTTCAACGCGCAAGGTTTCCGTGTACTGCTCCTGGCCACCCGGGACATCCCGATGGCTCAGTGCAAGCGTCAGTACGCGGCCGAGGACGAGCGCGAACTGGTGGTGCGCGGCCTGCTGACCTTCCTCGATCCACCCAAGGAAACCGCCGGCCCGGCCATCGCCGCGCTGCGTGAAATGGGCGTGTGCGTCAAGGTACTGACCGGTGACAACGCGCTGGTGACCAGCACCGTATGCCGGCAGGTGGGCATCGACCCGGGTGAGCCGCTGCTCGGCCAGGAGGTCGAACGCCTGGGCGATCAGGCGCTGAAAGACCTGGTCGAACAGCGCACGGTCTTCGCCAAGCTCACCCCGCTGCAGAAGTCCCGCGTGCTCAAAGCCCTGCAGAGCAATGGCCACACCGTCGGCTTCCTGGGCGATGGCATCAATGACGCACCGGCCCTACGGGATGCCGATGTGGGGATCTCGGTCGACAGCGCGACCGACATCGCCAAGGAGTCGGCCGACATCATCCTCCTGGAAAAAAGCCTTCTGGTGCTCGAAGAGGGTGTGACCAAAGGCCGTGAGACCTTCGGCAATATCATGAAGTACCTGTGCATGACCGCCAGCTCCAACTTTGGCAACGTGTTCTCGGTGCTGGTGGCCAGCGCATTCATTCCGTTCATGCCCATGCTGGCGTTGCACCTGCTGCTGCAAAACCTGCTGTACGATTTCTCCCAGCTCTCGCTGCCCTGGGACAAGATGGACAAGGCGTTCCTGAGCCGTCCACGCAAGTGGGATGCTGGCAACATCGGACGCTTCATGCTGTGGATCGGGCCAACCTCGTCCATTTTCGACATCACCACCTTCGCCCTGATGTGGTACGTGTTCGCCGCCAACAGCGTGGAGATGCAGGCGCTGTTCCAGTCTGGCTGGTTCATCGAGGGCCTGCTGTCGCAGACGCTGGTCGTGCACATGCTCCGTACCCGCAAGGTGCCATTCTTCCAGAGCACGGCGGCATGGCCGGTGATTCTGGCTACCGGGCTGGTGATGGCCCTGGGCATCTACATTCCCTTCTCGGCACTCGGCGCGATGGTCGGCCTGGTGCCACTGCCGTGGGAGTACTTCCCTTGGCTGGTGGTGACACTGCTCGGCTACTGCATCGTCGCGCAGGGCATGAAGACCCTGTACATCCGCCGCTTCGGTCAGTGGTTCTGATCATCCAGACGCTGGGCTGAACCGAGCCCGGGGCCATTGATGGCACCGGGCTCAAACACACCTTGAGCCTGCTACCGGAAACGCCGTAGGATTGCGATCGATTCCCATCTGCATCCCAGCGTATCGCTCGCGAGGCTCCAGCGTGTCACCGACTCCTGCTCCCCTGTTTCCCGTGCCAGGCAGCGTCAATGCCCTGTACCACGACCATCACGCCTGGCTGTTGGGCTGGCTGCGCCGTCGTCTGCACCATGGTGATCAGGCCGCCGATCTGGTCCAGGACATCTTCGTGCAGGTGCTGGGCCGCCCTGAGCAGATCAACGGGCTGCGCCAACCCCGCGCGTGGCTGAGCAGTGTGGCCAAAGGCCTGATGATCGACCGTTTGCGCCGGCAGAAGATCGAAGCCAATTACCTGCAGGCACTGGCGCAACTGCCTGAGCCTGAAGCGCCGTCGCCCGAGCGGCAGTTGATCCTGCTGCAGACACTGATGCAGATCGATGCCCTGCTCAATGGCTTGAGTGGCAACGTGCGAACGGCGTTCTTGCTGTCGCGCCTGGAAGGCCTGACGTACCAGGCCATTGCCCTGCGCCTGGGCGTCAGCCTGAGTAGCGTGGAGAAATACATGGCCCAGGCCCTGCGCCATTGCTACCTGGCCAGGCTCGAACCGTGAGCGACACGGTGCTCGACCAGGCCATCGACTGGCTGGTGAAACTCGAGTCCTCGCAACACGCTCCCGGCCCCAGCGCGGCCTGCCTGGCCTGGCGACAGGCCGACCCCCGTCACGAAACCACCTGGCAGGCCTTGCAGGAGGCTCAGCATTGCTTCACCCAGGCCCGCGAACTACCCACCGGCGTGGCACTGCGCAGCTTGCACAGCCCGAACCGTCGCCACACCCTGAAAGTGCTGGCCCTGGGCATCCTCGCGACCGGCCTGGGCAGCGGCGCACTGCAGCAATCCCCCTGGCGTGTCAGCCTGGCGGACTACAGCACGGGCGTCGGCGAACGGCGGCGTATCACGCTGGCCGACGGCTCGCTGCTGCAACTCAACAGCCGCAGCGCCGTCGATGTGCACTTCACCGCCAGCCAGCGCCTGATCACGCTGCGCGAAGGCCAGATCCACCTGCGCTGCGCAGCTGATCCGACCAATCGCCTGCTCTGCGTCGACAGTGGCAGCGCCCGCCTCAGCACGCTCGATGCCACCTTCGATGTCAGCCTGCACGCCCAGCGCAGCCAACTGAGCGTGGATCACGGCGCTGTGGCCATTCAACTGCCGGGCCAGCGACCGCTGCGTGCCACCGCTGGCCAGCAGTACCTGCTCGATGAACACGCCGAGCGCCTGACCGATGCGCCACCCGAGGCGTCGGCGTGGACGCGCGGCCTGCTGGTCGCGCGGCACATGCCGTTGCAACAACTGGCGCAGACCCTGGGTCGGCAACGGGCCGGCTGGGTGAGCTGCGATCCGGCTGTTGCGGCGCTGCGGGTGTCTGGCGTGTTCCAGCTCGACGACAGCGCCAACGCCCTGCAAAGCCTGACGCACACGTTGCCAGTCCGACTCACCTGGCGCACGCCGCTCTGGGTGCGCATCGTTCCTGCCTGAAACATTCGCATTTCGATTACGGGTTTGTGCGCCTGCTTCGACATAGAGGAAACACCTGCCAGGAGCTTCCCGTCGATGGAACTGTTGTCCCGCTACCGCCCCCACCTGCTTGCCCACATCCTGCTCGTGGGCACCGGCCTGCCGGCGTGCCAATCCGCGCTGGCCGCCCCGGCCCCTCAGGCCGAGGTGCGTTACGACGTGCCGGCGGCGCCCCTGGCAGATGCACTCACCCGCTTCGCCGAGCAAAGTGGCATCAGCTTGCCCTACGACCCGACGCTGGTCGACGGCAAGCGCGGTCGCGCGGTGCAAGGGCAGATGCCGACCGACCTCGCCCTGAGCCTGCTTCTCGAAGGCACCGGCCTGACGGCCGTGCAGGCGAGCGATGGCAACTGGTCCCTGCAGCCGGCGGCGCTGACCACCGGGCAGACCGTGGAGCTGGGCAGTATCACCATTCAGGGCCAGGGCATGGGCGAAGCGACCGAGCATTCGCGCTCCTATACCACCGGCCGCGTGAGCATCGGCACGAAATCCCCGGTCAGCCTCAAGGATACGCCGCAGACGGTCTCGGTGATCAGCCAGAAACTGATCGAAGACCGCCACATCACCGACCTCAACGAGGCCATGAAGCGCACGCCAGGCATCACCGTGCGCAACGTCAACTTCAACACTCAGGAATTCGTTTCGCGCGGATTCGCCATTGAGAACGTGCAGATCGACGGCGCTGCGCCCATGGACATCGGCACCGGCCTGGGCACCTTCTACAGTGACCGCCAGTACGACATGGCCGCCTACGACCACGTCGAAGTGCTGCGCGGTGCAGCCGGGTTGCTCGGTGGCAGCGGCGATCCGGGCGGCATCGTCAACCTGGTGCGCAAGCGGCCACTGGACTACTACCAGCTCAAGCTCGAAGCCTCCGCCGGCTCCTGGGACAACTACCGCAGCCAGGTCGACCTCACCGGCCCGCTGGGCTTCGATGGCAAGTTGCGCGGCCGGGTGGTTGCGGCCTACACCGACCGTCATTACTTCACCGACTACCGCAGTACCGAACGGCCGTTCCTCTATGGCATCGTCGAGGCGGACGTCAGCGATGACACCACCCTGACGCTGGGCGGCAGCTATGACGAAGCCCACCACAACGGTACCGGCGACGGCCTGCCGCGCTACAGCACCGGCGGCGACGTGAAGCTGCCCCGCCACACCTGGTACACCACCAGCGACGCCTGGAGCGATGGCTACACCCGCGAGGTGTTCGCCAAGCTCGACCACCGATTCACGGATGCCTGGAAGCTAAACGTTTCCTACACGCACTCGTACAACAGCGCTGATACAGACGGCGTGATTCCCTACGGCTCGGTAGACGAAACCACCAACAGTGGCCCCTACTGGTGGGGCAGCTACGTCTCCAGCTGGAGCCGCCAGTCGGTGTTCGATGTCAACCTGTCGGGCACTTTCGAGGCCTTTGATCGCGAGCACGACCTGCTGATCGGTGCCGACTACGGCAAGGTCACCAGCCAATGGCGCGCCGCCCGCGGCAAGTTGGGCATCGGCGGTACCATCGACCTGTGGGACCCGAAAGCGACGCCACTGCCGACCAAGGCCACCAACCACAGTTTCTACCGCGACTACTCGCCCAACGCCCGTGAACAGTACGGCCTCTACTCGACCCTGCGCCTGCAACTGACCGACCCGCTCAAGCTGGTGGTGGGCGCTCGCGCGCAGCGCTACAAGTTCGAGCAGGCCTACCAGATGCGTGACCGTGACGGCACTGGCGAGTGGCAGCCACAGGATGACGTCGCCTACCGCGAGCCCACTACCCTGGTGCCTTTCGGTGGCCTGATCTACGCCCTGGACGACCAATGGTCCACTTACGCCAGCTACAGCGAGGTGTTCAAGCCCCAGGCGCAGAAACGCAAGGGCCCCCCGGAACACACCGGCACCCTGGAGCCGCTGGTGGGCAAGAGCTACGAAACTGGGGTAAAGGGCGAGCTGTTCAACGGCGCCCTGAACGTCAGTGCCGCGCTGTTCTATACCGAGCGCGAGAACGAGGCGCTGAGCGACCGCGCCTATCCGGACCCGGCCTTCAGCTACAGCAGCGCGTGTTGCTTCCTCAACCAGGGCAAGGTGGTCAGCAAGGGCATCGATCTGGAAGCCACCGGTGAAGTGCTGCCGGGCTGGGACGTGATGGCGTCCTACACCCTGAACCTGATGAAGAACGGCAGTGAAAATACCCTCTACAGCACCGTGACGCCCAAGCACCTGCTCAAGCTGTGGAGCACCTACACCCTGCCAGGCGCGTGGTCAAAATGGCGTGTCGGCGGCGGCGTGACGGCGCAGACCGCCAGCTACGTCACCGGCTCCGCCTACCGCTTCGACAACCAGGGCAACGCCATCGACGTGACCCCTTACGACTTCAGCCAGAGCGGCTACGCCATCTACGATGCACTGCTCGAGTACCAGGTCGACGATCACTGGACCGTGGCCCTGAACGGCAACAACCTGTTCGACCGCACCTACTATGCCAGTGTCGGCACCTCTGAATACGGCAATTACTACGGTGAACCGCGCAACTTCACCCTGACCCTGCGCGGCGTGTTCGACTGAACGCACCGCAGGTCTACCTCAGCCCATCAGGCGTTCGGCTTCGTCCAGGCGCCTGAAGGCGCTGCAGCGCCTCCCCCACCTGTAAAACCCCGACGCACTTCCTTCTCAGCCGTTCTGCCACCGCGCTCTATGCTTGCCCTGCCGCAGGATGCGGCAACCCTTTCCTCTTGGTGACAACGGAGTGTCCATGGCTCTAGCTCTCGTCCACAGTCGCGCGCAAGTCGGCGTGCAAGCGCCCGCCGTCAGCGTCGAAACCCACCTGGCCAACGGCCTGCCAACCCTCACCCTGGTGGGCTTGCCGGAAACCACGGTCAAGGAAAGCAAAGACCGCGTACGCAGCGCGATTGCCAATTCCGGGCTGCAATACCCGGCGCGGCGCATCACCCTGAGCCTGGCGCCTGCCGACCTGCCCAAGGACGGCGGGCGCTACGATCTGGCCATCGCGCTGGGTATCCTGGCAGCCAACGGCCAGGTGCCAGCAACGCACCTGGGGGACTACGAATGCCTGGGCGAACTGGCGTTGTCGGGTGCACTGCGCGCGGTGCAGGGCGTGTTGCCGGCCGCCCTGGCCACGCGAGAGGCCGGGCGCGCGCTGGTCGTGCCGAAGGAAAACGCCGAAGAAGCGAGCCTCGCCAGCGGCCTGGTGGTGTATGCGATCAGCCACCTGCTGGAGCTGGTCGGGCACCTCACCGGGCACACCCCGCTTACGCCCTACGCCGCCAACGGCCTGCTCCTGCAGAGCCACCCCTACCCCGACCTGTGCGATGTGCAAGGCCAGGTGGCGGCCAAGCGCGCGCTGATGGTCGCCGCCGCGGGCGCACACAACCTGCTCTTTACCGGCCCGCCTGGCACCGGCAAGACCCTGCTCGCCAGCCGCCTGCCCGGCCTGCTGCCGCCGCTGGATGAACACGAAGCGCTGGAGGTGGCGGCGATACGCTCGGTCAGTGGCCACGGCCCGCTGAACAGCTGGCCACAACGGCCGTTTCGCCACCCCCATCATTCCGCCTCCGGCCCGGCGCTGGTGGGCGGCGGCAGTCGGCCGCAACCCGGAGAAATCACCCTGGCGCACCATGGCGTGCTGTTTCTGGACGAGTTGCCGGAGTTCGAGCGCCGCGTGCTGGAGGTACTGCGCGAGCCGCTGGAGTCAGGCGAGATCGTCATTGCCAGAGCGCGCGACAAGACCCGTTTTCCCGCGCGTTTCCAGCTGGTTGCCGCGATGAACCCCTGCCCGTGCGGCTACCTGGGGGATCCTGGCGGCCGCTGCCGGTGCAGCGCCGAACAGGTCCAGCGCTACCGCAACAAACTTTCCGGCCCCCTGCTCGACCGCATTGACCTGCACCTCACCGTGGCCCGCGAAAACACCGTCCTCAGCCATGCCCCGAGCGGCGAGCGCAGCGCCGACATCGCTCAAGTGGTGGCGCGGGTGCGGGCGCTGCAACAACAGCGCCAGGGCCGGCCCAACGCTTTTCTCGACATGAAAGGGCTGCAGGCGCATTGCGCGCTCCAAGCCGAAGACCAGACCTGGCTGGAAACGGCGTGCGAGCGGCTGACGCTGTCGCTGCGCGCAGCGCACAGGTTGCTGAAGGTGGCACGGACGCTGGCAGACCTGGACGGCGCCCAGGCCATCGCCCGCGCGCACCTGGCCGAGGCGTTGCAGTATCGGCCGAGTCATTGAGCGCGTACGGCGAGGTGTCAGGGCAGAGTCAGGTCGTCCACAAAAGGCTTCTGCACGTCGCGCTCGTTGATCTCCCAGATCAGCAGCTGCGGTGGCGTCTGGCGGAAGGCCTCACTGGTGAAGTACGCCTTCGCCGCCCCGGAAAACTCGCCGCCGTCCTTGGCGAAGTTGCCGACCGGCGCACCGATGGCCTGCTCCAGGAACGGCACGAAGTTGCTGTTGCGCGAGAACGAGGTGCCGATCAGCGCGACATTCGGCAACTGCGCGTCGCCAAACAGGTCATCATCGCTGCCGGCACTCGTTTCGCCGCGCTGCTCGAACGTCGAGGCAGCGACCCGTTCGCCTTCGGGCTGCAGGCGCTCTGGCAGCGTCTCCAGCCCCGCCAGCCGCACCAGATCGCCTGGCCGGCGAGCGGCAGGCAGCACCGAGCGATGCAGAGACTGCGGGGGGGATGGCGCAACCCCCGAAGCCAGGACTGCGGCGCCGAGGCGCTGGGCGACCGCTTCGGCGCCCTGCTCGCTCCAGTGCGTGTCGGTGCGCAGGAAGGTGCCACTGCCCAACGCCTGCAGCGCAGCCACCGGGTTCACTGTCACGATGCCAGCCTGGCGCAACTGCCCGTCCCATGCGTCAAGACGCCCTGCCAGTTGCGCCGCCCGCGGCAGCCCGCACAGTTGGTCCGCTGCCATACGGCTCTTGTCTGGCACGGTCAGTACCAGCAAGCGGATGTTGCGCGCAGCCAGCCAGTCGCGCACTGCAGCCACCTTCGCCGCATGGGCCTCGGCGTTGCTCCGGGCATGCGGATAGATGCGCATTTCGTCACTGAGAAACAACCAGCCGGGGCAACCCGTACGCACCCGCGCACCGGTATCGCCCAGGGTCAGCCAGCTCAGGGCGCGCTCGAGGTTGGCGGCCTCCTGAGCCACGGCCACATGGGACAGTTCGTGGGCGATGTGATGGGTGATCTCCCCATTGCGCACCGCCTGCCAGTCGAGGTGGTCGGGCCACAGGTCGACCTTGCCGGTGACCATGGCCCATATGCACGCAACCAGGCCGACCGCCATGAACGCGAGCATGCTCAGCCCCGCCAGCGGGCTGAGGCGAATCATCAGCGGACTCGGCGGCACAGGCCGTAACGACGGATCGATCTTCGACATGGCTGCTCGCTAGAACTGGAAGTAGAGGAACGGTACGGTCTCGCGACTGGCGATCAGCGCGAACGACAACGCAAAGCCCAGCACCGGCCATAGCGCACCCACGGTGCGAAACACCAGGTGGTCGGCGAAGCGCTGCTCTGCCCATGGCTTGAGCAGGGGCAGCAGCAGGCAGGCGATGCCCAGCGCCGCTGCCAGGCCATGAACCGGGCGCAGGGTGGCCGCCAGCGCATCGCCCAAGGCATAGCCGTGCAAGCCGAACTGCCCGGCGTACATCTGCAGCGCGGTGGCAAAGTCGGGCGCGCGGAACAGCGTCCAGGCCAGACAGACGAACAGCAGCGTCACGCTGTGCGCCAACCAGGCCGGCAAGTCGGGCAGCCCGGCGCGGCTCCAGGCGCGATCGATGCACAACGCAGTGCCATGGGCAGCGCCCCACAACAGGTAGTTCCAGCTGTCGCCGCCATGCCACAGGCCGCCGATCAGCATGATCAGGAACAGGTTGCGGTAGGTTTTCCACAGCCCATGGCGGTTGCCGCCCAGGCCGATGTAGAGGTAGTCCCGTAGCCAGCTCGACAACGAGATGTGCCAGCGTCGCCAGAAGTCCTGGATGTTGCGCGCCCAGTAAGGCCGATTGAAGTTCTCGGGAAAGTGGAAGCCGAGCATCAGCCCCAGGCCGATGGCCATGGCGCTGTAGCCTGCAAAGTCGAAGAACAGCTGCAGCGAGTAGGCCAGGCAACCGATCCAGGCATCCACGAACGAGGGATCTTCCTGGGCGAATGCCACGCCCACCAGCGGCGACAGGCTGTCGGCCACCAGCACCTTCATGCTCATGCCGATCATGAAGCGCCGCGACCCCAGGGCGAAATTCAGCGCGTTGAAATAACGCTGTTGCAGCTCCTGACGCACCCAGTCGTAGCGAATGATGGGCCCTGCGATGGAGTGCCCGAACATCGCCAGGTAGGTGGCGAAATGGGTGAAGCGACGCTCCACCGGAACCACCTTGCGCTGCACATCGACCAGATAGGAAATGATCTGCAGCACGATGAACGACAGCCCTGCCGGCAGCGCCACCTTCTGCCACTCGAACGACATGGCGCCATGGCGGGTGAGCAGCTCATTGAACGTCGCGGCCAGAATGTTGGCGTACTTGTACCAGGCCAGCACCAGCGTGTTGAACGTGATCAGCCCGGCGAGCAGGCGCAGGCGCGAGCGCGAGCCCTCGGCGGTGCGCTGCAGCATCAGCCCGCCGAGCCAACCCAGCACGGTCAGCAGCACGTGCAGCAGCAGGAACGCCGGGCTCAGCCAGCCGTAGAACAGCCAGCTGCCCACCAGCAGCACGTGGTTGCGCCCGGCCGGTCTGGCCAGGGCGTATACCAGCATGAACGCCGGCAGGAACAGCAGGAGAAACTCGAGTGAGGCAAAGACCATGGGCGTGTGTCAGCGGGCCAGCGTGTCATGGACCAGCGACAACCGCGACCCCTGGGCATTGGGCACCAGCAGCAGCGAGTAGCGCTGGCCGGCTTCCAGCTGCCCCAGGTCCAGCGGATCGCCACTGCGCTTGCCGGCGCATGTCAGTTGCACCGACAGCTTGACCGGGTTGATCGAGCGGCGCTGGGCTGTGCCGGCAGGTACATCGGTGAAGATCTGGGCCTTGCCGTTTGCCGAGCTCAAGCCCGATTGCTTGCAGGTTTCGTCCAGGCTATAGAGCGCCAGCGAAGCCTTCAGCGCGTTGAAGTCGTCAGGCTGCTCACGCACGGTCAGCAGGCGCAGGCCCGTGGCCTCAGGGACGCTGACCACGGTGGCGAACTCTCCCGCGGCCACATTGACGTCCAGCGGCTGCTGCTGGTCTGCCAGCGCCAACTTGCCCTCGACGCGCTTGCCTGCCGGCACGGTCAGAAACGCCGAGGCGCTGCCCGCAGGCAGGCGCAGGCCGGCGCCATTGCTGGCCGTCAGCGCAAGCTCACCAGGCCCGGCGTTGAAAAAACGCAGGAACGCTGCGTCTTCGCTGGGGCCTGTGGGGTACAACGGAATGTCAGCCGCGTGCACGGCCGCCATGCCCATCAGCGCGGCCAGGCCGCAGGTCAGACGGCGCATCACTTGTCCCCTTTGAGGCTGCTGGCAGGCAACTGGCTGATGGCATTGACCACGGCGCCCGCCCAGGCCTTGTAGCCCGCGACGGTGAAATGCTGGCCGTCGGTGGTCACCCACTCGCCCGGTTTGGACAGGGTCAGCGAATCGATGTACGTGCAGGGCGCCACGTTGGTGGCCAGGAACTGCGACAACTGCTGCACGCGCTGATCGTTCTTCTTGTACATGCCACCGACCTTGCCCCACGCCGGTCCGACCCAGACGCACTTGGTACCGGTTTCACCGATGGCCTTGGTCAGGCTGGTAACGCTCTGCCAGGCCCAGGCTTTGGGGAACGCCGGCTTGTCGTAGCTGCCCATGGTGTCGCCGATCACCAGCACCACCACATCCGGCTTGTGCGCCGCGATCAGTTCCTTGACCGGCGTGGTGGTGGCTTCACGGCCCTTGACCTGCAGCTTGCCGTTGTCCTGCTGCTCGGCGCCGCAATCGACCTTCTTGGTGAGCAGCCAGTCGCCCGGGCTGGCGCCGCAGGCACCGATGGAATAGGCATGACCGCCCTGGGCCACCACCGCAGCGTTGAAGGGCTCGGTGAAATGATCGGCCAGGCTCATGTGGCTCTCGCCGAGCACCAGCAGGGTCAGGCCAGCAATTGCAGAAGCAGGCATGGTGGGACTCCTCGATAAATCTGATCAGTTGGAATACGGAGAACGGTACGGGCTGACAGGCAGCGCGGGCGGCAGGGACTGGTCCTCGAACATGTAGCGCAGGTACATGCCGCCTTTGAACTCGCGATAATCCTGGGCGTTGTTCAAGCCGAGCTGGCCACCCAGGAAGAAATTGCGACCCATCTGGTACTCGGCGTTGGCCGCCAGGCTGTAGCCAAAGCCGGTCTTGCTGCTGCCTTCATACGAGGCGTCGCGGCCGAGCGCGGTGGTGGCATCCCTCTGCAACGTATCGTCAGTGGGGTAGTAGTCCGCGCCTTCCTGATTGAAGAACTGCACGCCGACCGAACCTTTGACGGCCACGCTCCAACGGTCGTACCGCTGCGCCCAGCCAATCGGCAGGCCAAGGGCGAAGAAGCTCTGCGGGCTGAAGTAGCCGCCGTGTCCGTAGGTGTAGAAGTTCTGGTTGTTCTGATAACGCATGGCCATGAGGCTCAGGCCCAGGGTGAACTGGGTGGTGTCGTTGTTCTTCAGGTACCAGTAGACGCCACTGCCCAGTTCGGCGCGGGTGTTGTTCTCGACATGGTTGCCACGCAGGCCATGCAGCGAGCCGTAGACATAGGTGCCGACCTTGCGGTTGTCATAGCCCAGCTCGAGACGCCCGCCGTTGGCACTGACGCCGCCCCATTTCAGTTTCTCCCCGTCACGGTTGTCTTCGGAGCCGGCAAACGAGGTCACGCTGTCGGTCACCGCGCGGCGCGATACCGCCGCACTCCAGTGCAGGTCCGGATGCCGGGCGAACGGCTGCTCCATGCTCACACCGCCGACTGCGGTGCTGTACAGAAACCCCTGCGGCGTGGTGCCGATGTCCGCTTTCAGGCCGTGCGGCTTGTTCTCGAAGGCCACTGCGACCCCGACGCCCGCGTCACGCTGCACCCCGGCGTCATCGCTGGTCGCGCTGGCCTCTGGGCCACCGCCAAAGCGGCTGGCAGGTTCGCCACTGACGCGCCCGGAATACAGCGCCACCGGCGTCACCCGCAGGGCCAGGCGGTTCTCACCCACAGGCATGCTGGCTTCCACCGGCGCCTCGACGCGGGTCATGCGGCCCAGGCCTTTTTCGCTGTCGTTGCCGGTGACTTCCAGCCCCTGTACCACATAGGCGCTGCGTTCCTGACGTACATCGCTGAGAGCCTTGGCCGCCTCGCTCATGCCGGCACGCGGATCGATCCGGCCCTGGCTGTCCAGGTTGGCGAAGGGGTTGCCAGGGTTGGCGCTGGCCACACGCTCAGGCAGGCCGCGGGCAGGCGCAGGGGCATTGATCGGCGCCAGCACGTCGTCGACCGATTGCGCAGTGCCACGCGGCAGGCGAGCGAACGGGTTCTGCGCTTCCCGCGCAGGGGTCGAGGTGGCGAACTGCTCGGTCTGCTGACGCGACTCCTGGCCGACCACCTTGCTCAGCACTTCGGCAGCTTTGGCGGTACGGCCCTGGGCGCGGTAGATGCGCGCCGCGCCTGTCAGCACGTCAGGGTCATCGGGCGCGATGCTCACGGCCTGGTCGGCATAGTTTAGTGCAGCACTGTCATCACGCAGTTGCGCGGCGACATCCGCAGCGCCGATCAGCAATTGCGCATCGCGAGGGTTGCGCTGGACCAGCGGTCGGTAAATCTTCAGCGCCTTGGGCAGATCACCATTGGCCGCATACATCCGCGCCAGCGCGGCACCGGCCAATGGATCTTGCGGGCGCTGCAGCAAGGCCGGCGACAGCGTGTCATAGGCGCCGGCCAAGTCACCCTGCTCACGCTGCTTGTCGGCCTTGCGCACACGATAGAGGAACAGCAGGTCGTCGTACTGACGCCGTTGCTGCACGTTGAGCGCCTGGCCTTGCAGATCGCGCATGATCACCGCGACCTCTTCGTCGTGGCCCGTTTGCAGCAGCACGCCGGCATAGGTCAGGGTCAGGCCGGGGTCGGCCTGCGGGCTGGCGGCGATCAGGCCGCGCAGCAGGGTCAGGGCGCGCTGGTCATCCTTGGCTTCGGCGTAGGCCGAGGCCAGTTGCGACTGGCGCTCGGGCGAGCCCTGCGCCAGCGGCTCCAGGCGCGAGAGGAACACCCGCGCTTCCTGATAACTGCCCCGCTGGTTGAGCGCCTTGATCTCTTGCAGGCGCTGCTGGAACTCGGCATCTCGCAGCAGCTGGTTGACCTGCGTGCCGCGATTGCCGGCCGGAATGTCCGAGAGCAACTGGCGCGCCTTGCCCCAGTTGTTCTGCTCGATGGCGAACAGGGCCGAGGTGTACAGCGCGTCAGGGTCATCGGGCTGGGCCCGGGCCAGGCCGTCCATCAGGCTGTTGGCTTCCTGTTGAGCCCCCATGTCCTGATACAGCCGGGCCAGCCCGTAGCGCGCCCACGTGTTGTTCGGGTCGTTGCGCAGCGCCTCTTCAAGGGCCGCGCGCTGGGCGCTGGTGTCACCCTGCTGTTCAGCGCGCTTGGCTTGTTCGAGGGCCAGGTTGGCGCGCAGCTTGCCCAGGCCACCCAGCTTGGCCTGCTCGGCAGCCGGTAATTGCTGTAGCTCGCGCAGGGACTGGTCCTGTTTGCCTTGCTGGGTCAGCGCAGCGACCAGGCCGGTGCGCGCCTGCTGGTTGTCCGGATGCGCGGCGAGAACCTGCCGGTAACGCGACTCAGCGCCGGCTCCATCGCCACTGTCGGCCAGCAGGTCTGCCAGGGCCAGATTGGCCTGGGGCGCCTTGGGCTGCAGGCGCAAGGCCTGCTGAATCTGCTCGCGCGCCTGCGCGGTGCGACCCTGCAGGCGGCTCTGCTCGGCCTGTTGCAGCAGGGACCAGTAGCGCACATCGTCGAATGCCTTTTGCCAGGCCTTGCCGCCGCCTTTTACCGCACGGGCGAGCAGTTGCTGCGCTTCTGCAAGACGATCCTGCTGCTGGCGCAGTACGCCCAACCCACCCAGTGCATCAGCATCGTTCGGGGCTGTTTTCAGGCGTGCGCTCAGTTCACGCTCGGCCGTCACCTGGTCGCCTTTCTCCAGCGCTTTCAGGCCACGGGCCAGTTGCGGGTCCTGCTGGTACGCCCCTGCGGTGCCGGCCTTCGCCTCGCTGCGCCCCTTGGCCCGCAAGTCGCGAATCTCGGTGTCGTTCGGGTGGCTGGCCAGGAAGGCATCGAACAATGGCTGCTGCGCGTTGTTCGGCGCACCCAGCCAGGTCAGCGCCAGGCGCCAGGTTTCATCGGCATCGCCGCCGATGTCCTGGCGTTTGGCCAGGCCCTGCAAGGCGCGGATGCCGGCTTCGCGCGTGTCTTCGCGGCGCACCTGGTGCTTGGCGTAGAACAGCGCGACATAGGGATCATTGGGCTGTTCCTGGCGAAGCCGCTCGAAGCCTGCCCGGGCCTGCGGCCATTGATTGTCCAGAAAGCCCAGGTTGTTGTAGTACTCACGGCCCACCAGCCCTTGCCCCGGTTGCCCACCCAGTGCCTGACGGTACAGATCGTCGGCTTTGGCGCGCTCGTCGTTGTCCACGGCCTGGCGCGCCTGCGCCAGCAGCTGCGCATTGGCCGGCTGGGCCAGGCGCACGTCTTGCGCCAGTTGCAGGGCCTGGTGCGGTGTCGGCGTCAGGGCCTGTAGACGCTTGAGGTAGTCCCCGGCCTTGGACAGCTGCTTGTCCTGCACCGCGATCAGACCGAGGCCATACAGCGCTTCTGGCTGCTGGGCGTCGAGCAGCAACAGCTTGCTCCAGACCTCGGCAGCACGCTTGGGCTTGTCCTGCGCTTGCCAGAAAAGCCCCTGATCGACCAGCAGACGTTTCGGGTCAGTGCTTTCGGCCAGAACCTGACCCTGCAGGAGAACGGCCAGCAGACCGAGGGTCAGGGGGCTTTTGCGGAACATTCGGACTCCCAGGAGGGCTTCAATTGGCCATTGGCGGCAAAGCGATACTGTTTATCGCTCCAGCCCAGACCAAACAGGCTGAGCATGTAGTCGTAGTAAACCGGCGGAGCGTTCGCATCGCGTTTGCCTTGCAAGGCGTCCTGCATGCCTTGCCGGGCTCGGCGTTGCTGCAGATCAGCCAACCAGGGCTGGCCGGCGGCCTGGAAAAAAGGCACCAGCGCGGCAGAGAAGCCGAACGGCCCGGTGCCTTCATAGCTGCCACTGGCGGTGGAGACCTTTTCCGGCGGCAGGCCGGTGGACGCCGTGGCACGGCTGATGCCCTGCAGGGCCGCAAGCACTGCAGCAGCTTGCGGATCGGCCGGATCGGTCATGCCGGCCCACAGGTACACACGGATCGCGTCATAGCTGCCGACGGCGCCGGTGACCGTGTCAGGCGCGAACAACCCAGCCGCGTCCGAGGTGCCACGGTACGACACCCAGTCAGCGGCAAAGCCCCGCCCGCCACCTTCACGCAACAGCTTCACGCTGCTCTGGGCGATGGCCTTCCACGGCCCTTTCGGGTCGGCAGCGGCCAGGCGGCGCAGCACGGGCAAGGGCACGTAGCTGGGATTCAGGCGCCACAGGTGATCGGGCTGTACATAGCCGACCGGGCCGGGCAACAAGGTGGGACCGAGCCCAGGCAGGTCGGCGACTTCCTGAGCCTTGACCTGAGCGAGCAAGGCCAGCGCATCGGCGCGGTAATGAGGCGCCTGCCAGAGCCGATCGGCCTCGAGCAGGGCGTAGGCGAACCACAGGTCGGCGTCGGAGGCCGCGTTGCGGTCCTGGATTTGCCAATTGCCATCGGCCCCCTGGCCCCACAGCCAGCCCGGCAGACTCTGCTCAGGCTGGTTGCCGGCAAGGTTCTCGCGGCTCCAGCGCCAGATCTGCGCAAAACGCTCACGGTCATTGGCCACCAAGGCAAAGAACAGCGCATACGACTGTCCTTCCGAGGTGCTGTGGTTGGCCTTGAGGCTCGACTCCAGCACCCGGCCGTCACCCTGTACCCAGCGCTGCGCAAAGGTGTTCCACATCGCCCACGGTGCCTGGCAGGCAGCCTGGACCGGCAGGCCGAGCAGCATCAGAAGCGCCAGCCAGGCGCGGGATTTCAGACGCCGCATGATCAGTCCTTCAGCCGGCTGCGGGCACGGGCACGCAGGCTCAGGAACAACAGGCCGCTGGCCAGCGCAACACCCAGCGCCAACAGCGCCAGGGTGCTGAACAGATGACGTGACAGCCACCACTGCACATAACCGAACGGCCCAAGATCACCGATGAAGTACTGCTCTTCAGCGACCAGCGAACTGACGCGTGTGCCGTTGACCACGGCCAGGCTGCCCTGAATCGAACCCTGGGCCTGTTCCTGCTTGGTGGCGTTCATGGCGGCGGTCACTTCATCCCAGCCTTTGTCGCTCGCCGCAGACAGCACGACGACGCTGCGGCCACTGTCCAGCGGCGACTCGAAGCCGGTCAGGAAGTTGTCCACCGTGCCGCCGTCCAGGGCCAGGCTGGTGCGCGAGCTGCGACGGTCGATGCGGTCATTGCCGGTGACCCAGTCGCGCACGCGGTACACCAGGTCCGAAATTTCGAAGGTCGACTGGCCACTGATGGTTGCCGGCAGGTACTGCGCCCAGCGCTTGAGCAGCGGCTGGTTGGCGGCAGAGCCGAGCACCAGCAGATCCTTGCCCTGCAACCTGGCGTCGTCGTTGCCCTGCACCACGCTGACGCCCGTCACCGGCAGGCCGGTGGAGTCACCAAAGCGGCCGACCACATCCAGCATGGCCGAGATTTCGGTGGTGCTGAAATCATCCGGCATGACGATGGCGGTTTCTGACAGGTCGGCCATGCGCGTGAACGGGAAGCCGCTGTCACGGAACACACCCAGATTGGGCATGCCGATGAAGTGGCGGTAGGCGCTGAAATCGATGGTCGAATCGGGCTCGATGGTGCCGCGCATGTTGTCGATGATGATGTCGCGGCATTCGCCCTGCTTGATGTAGTCGTACATGAAGCGCAGTTGCAGCGCTGACTGCAGCGGGAAGCTGGCCACTGGCACCTTGAGCGTGACCTCGCGCAGCAGCGTTTCATCGTCCTTGAGCCGCGCCATCAGCGGCTGCTGCTCCTTGAGCGTCTGCTGCGATGGCAGCGGCAGGGATTCGAGGTACTTGCCGTTCAGGCTGATCAGCAATGAAGAGTTGGTCGACACCGGCTGCGGCGTGTAGCGGTATTTGAGGTGCAGCGGTACGCCCTTCTCGCGCCAGGTGAACAGGTCGGGGGGCAGGCGCATCGGCACGCTGATGGTGCCTGGGTCATAGCCGGCGACGCTGAGGCGCTTCGCATCGATCAGTTCACCCACCTGCACCGGGCGGTCGCTGGGCAACCAGTTCGGCGCATCGTATGGCGCGCGTGCACGCACCTGGGTCACGCCATCGACCGTCGCCAGTTCACCCTTGAGTACACGGCTGCCACCCACCAGGGCAGCGGCGGCCTGCTTGAGCTCTGCGCCGTCGCGCCCGGTGATGACCAACAGCTTGCCATTGGGGTCGTTGGGGTTGGTGATCACCCGCAGACTCGGCTTGCTGCTGGCCTCGAGGGCAAGGCCGGTCGGCAACTGGTCGCCGACGACCAGCACCACCGCGTTGCCTTGCGCGGGCAACTGCCCGAGCAGGGCCGGGAAGTGCGCGCCGCGGTAGCTGGCCTGCGCACCGAACCACGAGGCCACGGTCGCGGCGGCTTCCAGGCGTGCGGAGTCCGGGCTCTGGGCGAACACGAAGGGCAGCTCCAGGCGCTGCGCATCGCGGCGGTCGAAGAACGGCTCGGGCAGCAAGCCCAGGTCGTTGGGCAGTGCCAGCGGCGCAAGCTGCAGCTGCAGTTCGCTGCTGTTGCTGACCTTGGCCCACAGGCTGGAGTGCAAAGGGTCTTCGCACTGCATGGTGTAGTGGCCGATCAGTTGCAGGGTCAGGCGGTTGAAGTCGGTGACCAGGTGCGCGGGGATCTCCACCACCTGCTTCTGCAGGCTGCCGGCCGTTTCCTTGGGCAGGGGAATGCTGGCAGCGACCTGGTCGTTGACCAGCACGTTGAGCTGCGACATCTCCGGCAGCAGCGCCGGCGAGTAGCTGTATTCCAGATTCAGCCTGGCGCCGGTCACCAGGCGGTCGCTGCGCACATCGAAGCTGACGCTGTCGCTGCCCTGCACACCGCGCAGGTTCATGGTGTAGCCCGTGCCCATCTGCTCGAGCGTGGCGTTCTGTGCCAGCACTGAGGCGGGCGTCGGTTCATCTGCATGGGCAATCGGCATGGCCAGCAGCAGGGACAAAGGCAACGCGCAGGCGAGCTGGCGTTTCGGTGTGCGGCGATGACGGATGCTCATGGATTCCTCGGAGGGCGATTACCGGACAAGAAGGAGGCAGGACGCACACGCGAGGAAACCTCGGCGATACTTGCCCGGGACAGCTGGCAGATCCCGCGCCAGCCTATGCGTGAAACCTCGGCCAGCGCCGACAACGGTGTATCGCTGCCCTGCCCCCAGGCCTTGGCCCAGGTGTCGGCGCGCGAGAAGGTCAGGCGGGTCAGGTCGAACTGTTGTTGCAGGGTCAGTTCCAGGAAGGTCAGGCCGAGCAGATTGCCGCGGCTGAACATCACCTGGCCTGGCAGAACGCATTCCTGCTTGTCGAGAAACAGCGACACGTGCACCTGCTGGCCGCGCTCGACCTGGACGCCGTCGGGCAGCGTCAGGCCAACGCCGCGCTGGGAAAAATCGTTGGTGGTGCAGACCACGGTCTTGCCATCTTCGAAGCTGAGCATCGCCGGCAAGGTGGCGAACACCCGCGGCTCGGCGCGGATCTGCCGTGTTTCACTGGCGACCGCCACGGCGGCAGAGCTGATGATGATGTTGTAGAGCGTCCAGGCCAGGTTGATCAGGATGGTGGTGGCGCTGGCGTCAGGTTCGAAGGCCAGCTTGTACAGGCCGAACCCGGCACCGGTGAGGTTGAGCAGCAGCACCGCAATGTACGGACGCGCCAGCTTCCAGGCGAAGTAGCCTTCCTCGATACGCCCGCCCTTGCTCGTCACGTTGAAGTCGCCGAACTTGGGGTTGATCATCGCCAGCATCACCGGGCGCATGATGTACCAGGCCAGCACGGTCTCGTAGACCTCGTTCCAGAACGAGTGGCGGAATCGCCCCTGGATGGTGGAGTTGGTCACGCTGGCGATCATGATGTGCGGCAACGCGTAGGCCATGATCAACAGCGCCGGGGCCTGGAACACCTGGGCTTCGAAGATCAGATAGGCCAGGGGCGCAGTCAGGAACACCAGACGCGGCAGTCCGTAGAAGAAGTGCAGCATGGCGTTGACGTAGCAAAACCGCTGCCCCAGTGTCAGGCCTTTGCCCAGCAGCGGGTTGTCGGTACGGAAGATCTGCGCCATGCCCCGCGCCCAGCGTACCCGCTGGCCGATGTGGCCAGACAGGCTCTCGGTGGCCAGCCCTGCCGCCTGCGGCAGTGGCAGGTAGGCGGTGTTGTAGCCGGCACGGTTGAGCTTGAGCGCGGTATGGGCGTCTTCGGTCACGGTCTCCGTGGCAATGCCGCCGACTTCCTCGAGCGGGCCGCGCTTGATCACAGCGCACGAGCCACAGAAGAACGTGGCGTTCCACAGGTCATTGCCGTCCTGGATCAGGCCATAGAACAGCTCCCCTTCGTTGGGAACGCTGCGGAAGGTCTGCAGGTTCTTTTCGAACGGGTCGGGCGAGAAGAAGAAGTGCGGCGTCTGCAGCAACGACAACTTGGCGTCCTTGAGGAACCAGCCCATGCAGACCTGCAGGAAGGAACGCGTCGGCACGTGGTCGGCATCGAACATGGCGATGTATTCGCCATCGGTGCAGCGCAGGGCATTGTTGAGGTTGCCGGCCTTGGCGTGCAGGTTGTCGGGTCGAACGATGTAACCCACGCCCACAGACTCGCAGAACTCGCGAAACGCCGGGCGGCGGCCGTCGTCGAGTACATGGATCTTGAGCTTGTCCTGTGGCCAGTCGATGGCCATGGCGGCCAGCGTGGTGCGGCGAATGATGTCCAGCGGCTCGTTGTAGGTCGGAATGAAGACATCGACACTCGGCCATTCACGGCTGTCGGGCGGCAAGGGATGCGGCTTGCGCTGCAGTGGCCAGGCCGTCTGCACGTACCCGAGCAACAGCACCACGAGCGCATACAGCTCCGCAGCCACCAGGCCGTAACCAAAGAACATGTCCAGCGAGCCTTCGAAGCCCAGGGATGAGGTCACTCGCCAGTACATGTAGCGCGTGGAGGCAATCACCGACATGACGATCATCGCCAGCACGGCCAGCCGCCCACCTCGGCGGCGCAGCAACATCGCTGCGCCCAGGCACATGGCGCTGAACAGCATCTGCTCTTCGAGTTCGAAGGGCACGGCCACGACCACCGCCAGCATCACCAACGCCAGCACAGCCAACGGGATGTTCCAGCCCCGACGGGCCCGCACAGCTTCGCCTGCCTTGTGCAGCGAATGGCGCAAGCGGCTCATTCGACGGACGCAGTGGCAAGACGTCCGATCAGCGCTTGCGCGCAGAGCAGAATGTCGTGGCTGCCGCGTCCGTTGGGGTCATACCCAAGCACATTGCGATTGAAAGCCAGTGCCTCGTTGATGGACTGGTCGCGGTGCACGACGCCGATCATCCGGGTACCGAGCAAGCCTTGCAGGATCTGCGTGATGTCCTTGTTCATCTGGCGCGAAAAATCGACCTGGTTGATCAGGTAGCAAACGCCCGTGAAATCCTCGCGCCCCTGGGTATAGGCGGCGACCAGCTTGTCGATCTGTGGCAAGGAGGTGTACGACGCAGGATCGGCCAGACTGACAGCCAGCGCCACGTTGGCCACTGACAGCGCCTGGCGTAGATAGATGGAGGGCCCGGGCGGGGTATCCAGCAGCACGATGGCCCCTTCACCGAGGTGCAAGTCGGCCAGGTGATGAGCCAGCCACAGCGGCGCATGCTGCAAGGTCGACTCGAATGCCTGCCGACGTTCTTCATCGATGCCGCCGTGGGGCAGGATGAATACACCCTCCTCACTGGGCATGCCGAGTGCCAGCCAATCGTCGGACGGCTGGGCAACACCGATCTCTTCCTGGTCATGAACCTGTTTGTCGGCAGGCTGAAAATGCTGGTGCAGGCCGTTCTGCGGGTCGAGATCGATCACGACGACCTGCCGCCCGGCGCGGCGCATAGCGCTGGCCAGGTTTGCCGTGAGGGTGGTTTTACCTACCCCGCCTTTGGCCGACATCACGCTGATCACACGGATGTGACTGAGGTCTGGCCGCTCGCGACAGGCCATGGCCGGAACGCTGGCCGCAACGGTGGGCTCAGGGCGCGTCGTTTCCGACAATTTGGCCAGCAAGTTGCGCAAGCCGGCGGCGGACCAGTCAGCGGCCTCGGTCACCGCCTGGGCGATCGGGGTCGGTTGGGCGGCGTCGGGCGGCAGAACGGGCGCAGGCGTCGGGACAGGCAGGCTGGCCGTTTCGAGGACCGGAGCGGGTTCAGGTAACTGCGCACTGGGCGTTGCGGGCGTTGACGCTGAACGGGACAGCAGCGGCCAGCGCTCGGAGGCGTCACGGCCGGACGCTTCGCGGGTGAATTCCTGATAGTGCTCGGGCTGACCACCGAATTGCTTGAACAAGCTACGAATATCGTTCGAGGTACTCATCTACTACGCACTCATCGGTTAGTCAAAGTTCAGGCGTTCAGGCGGCCAAATAAATGTCAAAAAAATATCATTTGTTGGAATACCAAGCGATTTTGTCAATTTTACAACGGTCTCGACGAGCGATGTCAAGGTGCCATTCATCTTGCCCCCTAAGGCCGACGAGTGGTTACTTTTTGAACACAACACTGTACGCCCGTACCAGCAAAGCCCCGCAAATGTTGAAGAATTGGGCAGGAGTGCATTTAGGGGTAGGTAGCAGTCTGAGGATCAGAGGCGCGGCATGCGGGGGCGAATGATGAGGGAGGATAGTAGGTAAGATGAATTTAAGTAATGCCTAAAAACGGCAAAAAGCGTCGCCTGACGGGTTTAGATCGTCGGATATTTGACGTTGACCAAGATATATCCAGGATTGTCACAGCGGACGCCTCGGGCCTGCCAAGGCGTCCGCATGAGTGGCACCTATGCTATCAACGCTCGCGCATGGCCTCGTCGCGACCCTTGATGATCGGCTTGAGCAGGTAGCTCATGATGGTTTTCTTGCCGGTCTTGATGTCAACGGTCGCCACCATTCCGGGAATGATCAGCAGCGGATTGGCATCGGTGCCGAGGTGGCTGCGCTCAGTGCGAAGCCGGATGGGGTAGTACGTGGTCTTCTTGTCTTCGTCGGTGATGGTGTCGACGCCGATCTGCTCCAGTGTGGCTTTCAGACCGCCATAGATGGTGTAGTCATAGGCGGTGAACTTGACGGTCGCCTCCTGGCCCGGATGCAGGAAGGCGATGTCCTTGGGCAGGATCTTCGCCTCGATGACCAGCGTGTCGTCCAGCGGAACGATCTCCACGATATCGCTGCCTGGCTGGATCACGCCGCCAATGGTGTTCACCAGCAGCTGCTTGACGATCCCGCGCACCGGCGAGGTCACCAAGGTGCGATTGACCCGGTCGTCCAGTGCCTTGCTGGTGGCGGTCGCCTTGTTCAGGTCGGTGCGCGCCTCATTGAGCTGAGTCAGTGCGTCACTGCGGAACTTGCCGCGGGTTTCCTCGATCTTGCTCTGGATCTCACGGGTTGCCGCCTCGGCGCGGGGAATGGCCAGGGCAGTTGCATCCAGCTCGCCGCGCAGCTCGACCTCGGAGCGGCGCAAGCGCAGGATCTCGACCGGCGACACCGCCCCCTTGGCCACCAGCGGCTCGGACATGCCGATCTCCTGGCGAAGCAGCTGCAGGCTGTTGGCGTATTGCGCGCGCTTGGAGCCGTACTCGCGCAGTTCTTGCTGACGCTGCACCAGCTGCTGTTGCAGGCCGCCGATCTCGTCCTGAAGCTGCTGGCGACGGCTCTGGTACAGCGATTCTTCGCTGGCAGCCTGATTGGGCGAGGTCTGGCGCAGTTTTTCGTCGATATTCAAAGCCCTGCCCTCGACCTCGGCACTCAGGCGCTCCACGCGCAAGGCCATGGATACTCGCTCGGCTTCGGTTTCACCCACGTTGGACACGAACCGGGTTTCGTCCAGACGCAGCAGCGGCTGGCCGACTTCGACCACCTCGCCTTCCTTGGCGAAAATCTGCGCAACGATACCGCCTTCGAGGTTCTGGATCTTCTGGATCTTCGACGACGGGATGGCCTTGCCCTCGCCTCGCGTCACCTCATCGATGGGCGCGAAACTGGCCCACAACACGAAGAAGACGAAGAACAGCAAAATGCCCCAGATGGTCAGACGCGCCACGCGCGGTGAGTCTTCGATGAGCGCCTTGTTGACCTCGGGCAGCGGTTGCCCGGCCAGCGAGCGCTTGCCTTTGAAGTACTCACGCAGACCGTTCTTGAACTGACCGACATCGAGCTTATGCGACACTGATCTGCCCCTTCTTCAGCGCATCCATGACAGCAGCTTTCGGGCCATCGGCCACCACGCTGCCGCGGTCGATGACGATCAACCGGTCCACCAGCGACAGCAACGACGCACGATGGGTGACCAGCAATACGGTGCGGCCTTCGATGACCGCCTGCAGCCGCTGTTTGAGCCGCTCTTCGCCGGTGTTGTCCATGGCGCTGGTGGGTTCGTCGAGCAGCAGGATCTGTGGGCTCAACAACAAGGCCCGACCCAGCGCGACGTTCTGCCGCTGACCGCCAGACAGGTTCTGGCCGCGCTCACCCACTTGCAGCTCGTAGCCGTCGGGGTGCAGCCGGGCAAATTCATGCACGCCAGAAAGCTCGGCGGCTTGCAGGATCAGTTCATCTTCGATGTAGCGCGCACCGCTGACGAGGTTGTCACGCAAGGTGCCAGCGAGCAGCTGAATGTCCTGTGGCACATAGCCGATGTTATGGCGCAGCTCGCTGACGTCGATCTGCCGGATGTCCACGCCATCGACCAGCAATGAGCCGCGATCGGCTTCATACAGGCCGACGATCAGCTTGGCCAGCGAGCTTTTGCCCGACCCGCTGCGACCGATGATGCCGACCTTCTCGCCGGGCCGGATCACCAGGTTGATGCCTTTGAGCGCCTGGTTCTGCTGGTTGGGGTAGGTGAAATCCACACCCCGGAACTCGATCGCCCCCTGCAGCACCTGGCGGCTGAGCGGGCGCTCTTCGAAATTGCGCTCCTGCGGCAGGCTCATCATCTGGTCGGTGGCAACCATGGTCACCTTGGCTTGCTGATAGCGCGCCAGCAGGCCGTTGAGCTGCCCCAACGGGCCCAGGGCGCGCCCGCTGAGCATGTAGCAGGCCACCAGGCCGCCCATGCTGAGGTCGCCAGCGATGATCAGGTACACCCCGACACAAATCATCGCCACCCCTGCCAGCTGCTGGATCAGCAGGGTGATGTTCATGGCCAGGCCGGAAAGCACCTTGACCCGCAGTTCCAGACGACTGAGGGTGCCCAGGGTCTGCTCCCAGAGGTACTGACGCTCGCTCTCGGCGTTGTTCACCTTGATTGCGTCGAGCCCGGCGAGCGTTTCGATCAGGCTGGACTGGCGCTCGGAGGCCAGAGCCATGGTGCGCTCCATGGTCGCCATCAGCGGCTTCTGCAGGGCATAGCCGATCCCCAGCGCCAAGGGAAAGGCCAGCACCGGAATCCACACCAGGTGCCCGCCAATGATCGCAATGACCATGAGGATCAGCAGTGTGAATGGCAGGTCGATCAGGCTGGTCAGCGTCAACGATGCCAGGAAATCACGTAGCCCCTGGAATTCATGGATGTTCTGCGCATAGCTGCCGACCCGCGCGGGCCGGTATTTCATGGCCATGCCGACGATACGTTCGAACAGCGTGGCGGAAATGATCAGGTCGGTTTTCTTGCCCGCCAGGTCCAGGCACAGGCTACGCAGGCCTTTGAGAATCAGGTCGAAGACGTAGGCACCGGCGATGCCTACCGCCAGCACCCAGAGGGTGGAGGTGGCCTGGTTGGGCACCACGCGGTCGTAGACGTTCATCACGAACAACGGCGCAGCCATGGCAATGATGTTGATGATCAGGCTGGCGGCAACCGCATCAGCGTAGAGCCACTTGCTGCGTAGCAGGGTGTCGCGGAACCAGGATTTGGTGCGTGGAATGAGGTTGCCATGATTGATGTCGTACTTGTGCTGCGGCTGGGCGAAAAACACCTTGCCGCTGTAATCGGCTTCCAGCGCTTCGCGGGGAATGTGCACTTCACCACCGTCGCTCTCGCTGAGCAGCAGGCGGGCGGTGTATTCGTTCTCCCACCCGAGCATCACTGCACTGCGGCCGTCCTTGAGCAAGAGCATGGCCGGCAACGCGATCTTCGGAATGTGCTCGAGTTTGCGCTGGAGCAGGCGCCCCTGGAGGCCTGCACGGGCAGCCGCACGTGGTAGCAGCTCCGGGCTCAGGCGCTGAGCCGGTAGCGGCAGGCCGGTGGTGAGCATGGCGCGGCTGGCGGGTTTCTGGTGCAGGACACACAACGTCAGCAGGCTGTCGAGCAGCGGGTCGTCGTGCTGACTGCGGGGGTCATGGCTGAGGTGCACTCGACTGACTTCGGATTCCACGCGGACGCTCTCTCCGTACTTGCGAAGTTCGACCAGACTGCGGCGTGGCCAGGACCGCGCTGCACAATCTGGCGTATTTGTGGGGCTGTCTTGCGCTATTCAGCGCTCATCCCGGGAGTTCGATTCACTGAAGGCAGCTTCGTACAGTGCAGACGGTTCGATTTACCTCATAGTTCAAAGCTCCGAGGCCACGGGTCGGCAACTAAGGTCCCGACACCTGTGACGCTCTGCAACGAACTTTGGGTACACTGGAAACGCACTATGAAATATTCGTCATGTAGTGCTGCAAGCCTAACCCCAGTTTGGCGGTATGCAAGGCGTTTTTTGCGCAATACGCGTGCTAAAGCGTGCGGCTTCCGGTTGACAGGCCATCAAAAAGTCATCACTGCATCATCATCGAGGTTATTGGCCTGTATCCCCCAGCGCAGAGAGGCTATTCTGGATTGCAGCAATTGTCAGACAATACTGCCAACTTCCCAATTAGACCCAGCTAACTATTCCAGAGCTACTAATACAAAAGTAGGAGTTGGCAGGGAGCTGATTTACGATATGTCATGTCACCAATTTGCGCGGAAATAATGCCTGGCCCGCGCAGACAGCAGCGACCCGCTTATTTAGTGCGTTAACCATAAATTCAGCAATTTCCGCGCCCCGCGGCATCGAGATTTCCCTCTGATTAATCGCGCGCCTGAACAGGCGCGAGGCTCGCAAGCCGTCAGAGGTGTCAACCGGAGAAAGTCCAATGAGCAGTGTCGTCGCCATCGTCAAGAGCATCGTGGGTCAGGTCATCGCAGTGTCCGCCGAAGGGGTTCGTCGGGTCCTGATCGAAGGCGACCGGATCTATGCCGGGGAGCAGATCCTGACCGGTGAAGCGGGCGCCGTGACGCTGGAATTTGCCGATGGCCGCATGCTCGATCTTGGCCGCGACACGCAATGGGGCGCTGTAGTGCCGGATCAGGCGGCTGAGCTTAGCGAAGCCACCGCGCAGTCGGCGCCGTCCGTGAAAGAGCTGCAGCAGGCGATCGCTGCAGGCCTCGATCCGACCACGGAACTCGAAGCGCCAGCGGCCGGCCAGACCGGCAGTCCGGGCGGGGCAGCCGGCGGCGGACACAGCTTCGTATTGCTGAGCGAGGTGGGCGGCGCAGTCGACCCGACCATTGGCTATCCGACTGAAGGGTTGCAGTCCGAGGCTGCCATCGAAAACCTCCGTACGGGTGGGCAGGACGACACCTCGGGCAACACCGCCGCAACGGCGGCCCTGAGCGTAGCGCTGAGTGCCACGCCCGCCATCAGTGAATCCGGCGGCGTCATCGTCTACACCGTCACAGCCAACCGCCCGCCGCTCGCTGACCTGAGCGTGACGCTCTCCAATGGCGCCGTCGTTGTCATCCCGGCCGGGCAAAGCCAAGGTACCGTCAACGTCGGTGTCGAGCCTGGCGATACCGTTTACATCGACGACCGTGACGTGTCGGCGACCATCGTGAGTGGCAGTGGCGGCGGCGCACCGGTACTGGCCGACACGACGCCAGCCGTGACCCAGATCGTCGATACCATCGACACCACGACCGTCAACCTGATTGCCACGCCCAGCGTCAACGAAGGCGGTGTGATCACCTATACCGCCACCTTGACCAACCCTGCACAGACGCCCGTGACCGTCACGTTGTCCAATGGCCAGACACTGGTGATCCAGGCCGGGCAGGCTACGGCCAGCGTCGAGGTGCCCGCACCGGCCAATGACGCCTATGCGAATCAGCCACCGGTGAACGTTAGCATCACGGGCGCGAGCGGCGGCAACTTCGAGAACCTGGTCGCCGATCCGACCCCTGCGGTCACCCAGATCAACGACGTGCCCGATACCACCACTGTGGCGCTGACCGCGACACCAACGGTCGCCGAGGGTGGCTCGATCGTTTACACCGCTACCTTGACCAACCCTGCTGGCTCGCCAGTGACTGTGACCTTGAACAACGGCCAGGTCATCACCATCGCTGCCAATCAGACGTCGGGTAGCGTTACCGTCGCAGCGCCTGCCGATGATCCGTATCTCGATGCCAGCCAGGTCAGTGCGCAGATCACCAGTGCGTCGGGTGGAAACTTCGAGAACCTGGCAGTCGATCCTGCGCCGGCGGTGACTGCGGTTACCGACACCATCGACACCACCACTGTCACGCTGACAGCTGCGCCTTCGGTGGTAGAGGGAGGTGTGATTACCTATACCGCTTCGGTTGGCGCGCCAGTAACTGGCTCGGCTGTTGTTGTCACATTGGCCAACGGTCAAAACATCACGATTGCCGTTGGTCAAAGTTCCGGCACCGTGAGTGTGGCGGTGGCTGACGATGCTTACCGCAATGCACCGGTTACTACGAATATCACCAGTGTGTCAGGTGGTAATTACGAGAATCTGGTTGCCAACCAGTCGCCGGTCACTACTGCTGTAACCGACGTACAGACCACTACGACAGTGTCCTTGGCGGCAACTCCGTCTGTGGCTGAAGGCGGTTCGATCGTTTACACCGCCACTCTGACCAATCCCGCTGGCTCGCCAGTGACTGTGACACTGAGCAATGGCCAGGTCATCACCATCGCTGCCAATCAGACGTCGGGTAGCGTTACTGTTGCTGCGCCTGCCGATGATCCGTACATCGACGCGGGTCGAGTCACTGCCCAAATCACCAATGCCACCGGTGGCAACTTCGAGAATCTGGTAGTCGACTCTGCGCCAGCGATTACAGCAGTTACCGACACTATCGATACCACCACCGTCACGTTGACGGCGGCACCGTCGGTTGCTGAAGGTGGCGTGATCACCTACACCGCTTCGGTGGGTGTTCCAGTCACTGGCTCGGCTGTTGTTGTCACATTGGCCAACGGCCAGAACATCACGATTGCAGTTGGTCAAAGCTCAGGGACCGTCAGCGTTCCGGTCAGCG
>NZ_DAMCCR010000021.1:0-324 GCF_032058845.1 Pseudomonas sp.
CGGTGCTGCTCGGCCTTGGCCCGCAGGTCGTCCACATCGACGTTACCGCGCGCATCGCAGGCGGTGACCACCACGCGCATGCCGGCCATGTGCGCGGTTGCCGGGTTGGTGCCGTGGGCCGAGGCCGGGATCAGGCAGACGTTGCGGTGGCTGTCACCGCGGCTGCGGTGGTAGGCGCGAATCGCCAGCAGGCCCGCGTACTCGCCCTGGGAGCCAGCGTTGGGTTGCAGCGACACGGCGTCGTAGCCGGTGGCTGCGCAGAGCATCGCTTCGAGCTCGCGGGTCATCTGCAGGTAGCCCTGGCTCTGCTCGGCAGGGGCGAAG
>NZ_DAMCCR010000021.1:344-6534 GCF_032058845.1 Pseudomonas sp.
CCGCCCAGGTGACCGGGATCATTTCGCTGGCGGCGTTGAGCTTCATGGTGCACGAGCCCAGCGGGATCATGCTGCGGTCCAGCGCCAGGTCCTTGTCGGCCAGGCGGCGCAGGTAACGCATCAGCTCGGTTTCGCTGTGATAGCGGTTGAACACGGGGTGTTCGAGAAACGCCGACTGGCGGCGCAGCGCGCTGGGCAGCCGGGCGTTGGCGCGCGCGGCCAGCGCCGCGAAGTCCGGCGCAGGCTGACCGGCGCCCAGCACCGTCCACAGCGCTTCGACATCGGCCTGGGAGGTGGTCTCATCCAGTGACAGGCCCAGTTGGCTGGCGCTGATCTGGCGCAGGTTGATGCCTTGGGCGCGGGCCTGGTCATGCAGCTGCGCGGTGGCGGCGCCGGTGTCCAGGGTGAGGGTGTCGAAAGCGCTCTCGCCCAGTACCTTCACGCCCAGGTCAGTCAGGCCCTGGGCCAGGATCGAGGTCAGCCCATGCACACGCTCGGCGATCCGGGTCAGGCCCGCCGGTCCGTGATACACCGCGTACATGCTGGCGATGTTGGCCAGCAGCACCTGTGCAGTGCAGATGTTGGAGGTGGCCTTCTCGCGGCGGATATGCTGCTCGCGGGTCTGCATGGCCAGGCGCAGCGCGGTATTGCCGAAGCGGTCGATGGAAACCCCTACCAGGCGCCCCGGCATGTCGCGCTTGAAGCCGTCACGGGTCGCGAAGTACGCCGCGTGCGGGCCGCCGAAACCCAGCGGTACACCCAGGCGCTGGGCAGTACCGATGGCCACGTCCGCGTCGAATTCGCCGGGCGGGGTCAGCAGGGTCAGGGCCAGCAGGTCAGCGGCCACGGCCACCAGGGCGTTGGCCTCGTGCAGGCGCTGCACCAGCGCGCGGTAGTCGAATACCTCGCCATTGCTGGCCGGGTATTGCAGCAACGCACCGAAGAACGCGGATACGTCGGTCAGTTCGCGTTCGTCGCCCACCACCACGTCGATACCCAGTGGCTCGGCACGGGTGCGCAGCACGTCGAGGGTTTGCGGGTGGCAGTGGACCGAGGCGAAGAACGCCTGGCTGGCCTTGTTCTTCGACAGGCGCTTGCAGAAGGTCATGGCCTCGGCTGCAGCCGTGGCTTCATCGAGCAAGGAGGCGTTGCTGATGGGCAGGCCGGTAAGGTCGCTGATCAGGGTCTGGAAGTTCAGCAACGCTTCCAGGCGACCCTGGGAAATTTCCGGCTGGTAAGGGGTGTAGGCCGTGTACCAGGCCGGGTTTTCCAGCAGGTTGCGCAGAATGGGCGCGGGGGTGTGGCAGTTGTAATAGCCCTGGCCGATATAGGTCTTGAACAGCTGGTTGGTGCCGGCGATGGCCTTGAGCGCGGCCAGTGCGTCGGTCTCGCTCTGGCCGTCGGCATCGCCCAGCACGCTGGTGCCCTTGATGGTGCCGGGGATCACGGCATCGCTCATGGCATCGAGCGAGTCGAAGCCCAGGCTGTCGAGCATGGCCTGCTCATCGGCGGCGCGTGGGCCGATGTGGCGAGCGATGAATTCGTTGGCAGTACTGAGGTTCAGGGTCATGGGAGCGTTCTCAGGCATCGGCGGTGGCGGTGAGCAAGCGGTCGTAGGCGTCCTGGTCGAGCAGCGCGGCAACGGCCTCGGGCTGGTCGGGTACGAAGCGGAAGAACCAGCCCTCGCCAAGCGGCTGTTCATTGACCTGCTCCGGCTGCTCGGCCAACTGTTCATTCACGGCCACAACCTCACCGGCCAGCGGCATGTACACGCCACTGGCGGCCTTTACCGATTCGACCGTGGAGGCTTCCGCACCGGCTTCGTAGTGTTGCAGCTCAGGCAACTGAACATAGACCACATCGCCCAGGGCGCGCTGGGCGTAGGCCGTGATGCCCACCGTGACGCTGCCATCGGCTTCGGCGCGCAGCCATTCGTGATCCTCGGTAAAACGCAACTCGCTCATGAAAAGTCCTCGGGATGCAGGAGGTCAGGCGCAGTGTAGCCCTGCGCTCTGGGTCAGGGTTCACCTAGCAAGAAGGCGGCCAGCTGACGCCTGATGCCCGTGGATCAAGGGTTTGCCTGAAAACGACGGCCAAGCAGTCTCGGCTGATATGGAATGAATTCGATACAGTTGTCCGGGCAGGAAAAATCATGCGCGATCAAACCCTTGCCTGAACGGCGTGAGCCTGCTTCGTATCGATATCATTACACTGGAATGAAATCGTGATAGCACGTTTGAAGCATCCTCCGTTGCCCAGCTGCGGAATGCTCAAACTCAGTTTCAGGTAATAGCCCGCTTATCTGCAGCACGCTCGAGCCATACCCTGATGCTGACCCGCAGCGATCCACAACAGCGTGATGCCGGCAGTCAGTGACGGGACCGCTTTGCGGCCCCACTGATCACATCACGGCTTGACTGACTGGCCTTACCCACAAGAGCGCCCCTTCTCATGACATCCGCCACCTTCATCGCCATGACCCTGTTCGCCTTGGGCATGTCCCTCTCGCCGGGCCCGGTCAACCTGCTGGTCCTTGCCAGCGGTGTCCAGCATGGATTCGGCCGGAGCCTGCCGCTGGTATCCGGGGCTACGGTGGGTTTTACCCTGCTGCTGATCCTTACCGGCGCTGGGCTGAGCAGCGTACTGACGCAATATCCGCTGCTGCTGCACGTGCTGGCACTGGCCGGCGCAGGATTCATTGGCTATATCGGCTACACGCTGGCGACGTGCGCACCCAACCAGGCGACCCCCAGCCAGGCCAGGCCGCGTTTCATGCAGGGATTCTGGCTGCAATGGCTCAATCCCAAGGCCTGGATTGCCTGTGCATCGGGCGTGGCGCTGTTTGCCAACCCCGAGGCCACTGACAGCCTGCTCGCGTTCGTGATCATCTACTTCTTCGTCTGCTACCTGTCACTCGCGGCCTGGGCGCTGCTCGGGGCGCAGGCGGCTGGCGTGCTCGACAGCGAACGCCGCCAGCGCGTGTTCAACCTTATGCTGGCGGCGCTGCTGATCGCCACGGCGGCTTACATGCTGTACCTGCAACTGCGCGATGTCATGCCAGCGCCTGGCCGTTGAAGGCGTTGTACAGCGTATTGATGAGGCGGTAGGCAAGGCTGCTGGTGGCGATGTTCGGTGGCCACACGGCATACACCTTCAGCGGCTCCAGTGCCCAGTCCGGCAGCACGGCCAGCAGCGCTCCACTGGCCAGTGCCCCGGCGCAGAGAAAGTCCGGCGGGGCGGCCAGGCCAACACCCAGCAAGGCCAGCCGATGTGAGGCTTCGACGCTGTCCACTCTCACGCGCGAGGTGTAACTGAGTGCGGCCTGTTCGCCCGTGTGGCGGTGGTGGAACTGGCGGGCGTCGGGGCGCATGCTCAAGCCGATCCAGTCCAGGCTGGCAAGGTCGCCAGGGTGCTGCAGTGGCCCGTGCTGGGCCAGGTAAGCTGGGCTGGCAACCACGCGACGCGGCAGCAGAAACAGATGGCGTGCTTTCAGGCTGCTGTCAGGCAGGTCACCAATGCGAAAGGCCACGTCGATGCCGTCGGCGATGATGTCGTGGCGGCTGTCATCGCAGCTGATGCTCATGCGCAGGTCTGGGTGGTCCCGGATGAACCTTGCCAGGTGCTGGCTGAAAGCGCTGTTGATGAACAGCGCGGGCATGGAGATGCGCAGGCTCTGTTGGGTCGATACCGCGCGCTGCTTGAACTCGATCACACCCTTTTCGTACAGCGCCAGCATGGCTTGGGCGGTGCCCAGCAGTTCGGCGCCCGCCGGGCTCAGCGACAGCTTGCGGGTGTTGCGATAGAGCAGGGCGGTATCGAGATTGTGCTCAAGCCGGGCAAGGTGCTGGCTGGCGGTGGCGGTGCTCAGGTTCAGCGCCTTGGCGCCGCCGGAGATCGAGCCGACCTCGGCGATCTTGGCAAACACGATCAGGTAGCGAATGTCATCGATCATAGCGGGCGCCGCTTGTCTGGTCTGAGAGGGGGCCCAAGCCTAGCAGCAAACACACTAGCCCTTGCCCCCATCGCACTCGCCATCGAACCCCTCAGCGCTCACCCACGAAGGCGCCCGTCACGGCTGGCTGGCGCCGGCGCATCATGAAATACGCCACCACCACCAGCAGGGACGTGCCCAGGGTGAACCAGAACTGGAAGCGCGAAGTCGGCTCGAAGGCCTGGGTAGCGATGACCCCGACCAGCGCCAGCAACGCAAGGATATTGGCGTAGGGGAACAGCCAGGCGCGGAAGGCCGTGGGGTCGACCGGCTCGAAGCGGGTCTGCCAGCGCATGGCCAGGTGAGCGAGGATGATGAAGATCCACACGATCATCACGAAGGTGCCACTGCTCTTGGCCAGGGTCATGAACAGGTCGCCGCCGCTGGCGAAGTGCACGCTGAGGATGCCCAGGCAGATGCACAGGCTCAGCAGCAAGGCATTGAGCGGAACACCCTGGGTGGTGGTGCGCGAGAACAGTTTCGGTGCATGGCCACGTTCGCTCAGCGAGAACAGCATGCGCGAGTTGGAGAACATGAACGAGTTCATCACCGACATGAAAGAGATGAACAGCACGATCTTCATCGCCACCGCAGCACCCGTAAAGCCCGCCAGGTTGAACAGCGAGACATAGGGCGAGGCCAGGTTGGCCTTGTCGGTCCACGGCAGGCAGAGGATCAGGATCGACACCGAACCGACGTAGAACAGCATCACCCGCACGATCACGCTCTTGATTGCGCGAATCACGTTCTGCCGCGGATTTTCCGATTCGCCTGCGGCCACGGCGGCAATCTCGCTGCCGCCGAGGGAGAAGATCACCACCACCACCCCGGCCATCACCGGCGACAGGCCGTTGGGCATGAAACCGTCGTGGGCGGTCAGGTTGACCAGGCCAGGCGAGGGGATGTCGCTGTGCAGGCCCATCAGGATGGAGATGCCCAACGCCATGAAGATCAGGATGGTCGCGACCTTCATCGCCGCCAGCCAGTACTCGACTTCGGCGAACGAGCGGACCGAATAGGCATTGCTCGCCATCAGTGTCACCAGCATGAACACCGCACCCGCCCAGATGGGCAACCACGGCAGGAAATCATGCAGGATGGCGCCGAGCAGCACCGCTTCCAGGGTGATGGTCATCATCGACTTGAACCAGTACAGCCAGCCCACGGTGAAGCCGGCCCATTCGCCCAGGTAGCTGTTGGCGTAGGTCGAGAACGAACCGGCATCGGGGTTGCGGCAGGCCATTTCGCCGAGCATGAACATCACCAGGGTCACCACCAGACCGCCGATGAAGTACGCCAGGATCGCGGCCGGGCCGGCCGAGGCGATCAACGAGCCAGAGCCCATGAACAGCCCCGCGCCGATGACGCCACCCAGGGCGATCATGGTGACGTGACGTTGCTTCAGGCTCTGCTTGAGACCATTGGATTGCATTTGCGTGTCCTCTCTTATTATTGGGAAGAACCGGCACTGCCTGGCTGAGGCGGCGGTGCGCGTCAGTCGAGTCGGTTCCCACACAGGCATCGTGGTGCGCTGCGTCAATGCCTCCAGCCTGACTGGGCATTGGCCATCAGGCCTGCAACCTTGGACAAGCGGACGCTATTGCTCAAACGAATTCTGCGCACAACATCCTGCGTTTTTTTCCTGAGGAGCTCGGAATAGAGCCCACGGCGTGAGGCTCAGGGCTTGCACGGAATGAACCCCGCACCGGGCAGGCCGGCGCGGAGGCTATTTTTCCTTGCCGATGCCGTACTTGCGCAAGCGCTGGGCGATGGCGGTGTGGGACGTTTGCAGGCGCGCGGCGAGCAGGCGCGTGGAGGGGTAGCTGGCGTACAGGCGTTGCAGCAACTCGCGCTCGAAGTCGCCCACGGCGCGCTCCAGGCTGGCCACGCCGCCCACCTGGCCGCTGGCCACGGCGGTGCCAGCGATGTCCAGGTCGTCGATCTCGACCACCTGGCGCTCGCAGATGGCGGCGGCGCGGAAGATCACGTTGTGCAACTGGCGCACGTTGCCGGGCCAGGGGTTGGCCAGCAGCGCGGCGTGGGTGGCAGGGCTCAAGCGGCAGGGCGGGCGCTGGATCTGCGTGCAGGCCTGGGCCATGAAACCCTGTGCCAGCAGCAGAATGTCTTCACCGCGCTCGCGCAGCGGGGGCACCTGCAGGTTGAGCACGTTGAGCCGGTAGAAGAGGTCTTCACGGAAGG
>NZ_DAMCCR010000021.1:6698-18650 GCF_032058845.1 Pseudomonas sp.
ACGGCGACATCTCGCCGATTTCATCGAGAAACACCGTGCCCTGGTTGGCCAGCTCCATCAGCCCCGGTTTGCCGCCGCGTTGGGCGCCGGTGAAGGCGCCAGGGGCGTAACCGAACAGCTCGCTCTCGGCCAGGCTTTCGGGCAGCGCAGCGCAGTTGAGCGCCAGGAACGGCGCGGCGTGGCGGCTGCTCAGCGCGTGGCAACCGCGTGCCACCAGCTCCTTGCCGGTGCCGGTTTCGCCATGCACCAGCAACGGTGCGTCGAGCACCGCCACGCGCAGCGCACGGGCTTTCAGGGTGCGGATGGCCGGGGATTCACCGAGCAGCGCATCCAGCCCCTCGGCGTGGTCGTGGCGCAGCGCCGACAGGCGTTCACCCATGCGCGTGGGCGGGTACAGGGTGAGCAGGCCGCCGGCGTTGGTGATGGGATTGGCGTCGAGCAGCAGGCTCTGGCCGTTCAACTGCATTTCGCGCATCGGCAGGCGGAAGTTGTTCTCCAGCAGGGTGTGCAGCAGGCCCGGATCACCGAACAACTCGCCCACGGAACGCCCGGCCGACTCGCGCCCGCACAAGGCGATCAATGCCGGGTTGGCAAGCAGCACCTTGCCGGCGCTGTCGACGGCCAGCACCGGGTCGCTCATGGCGGCCAGCAGAGCGTCGAGCTGCAGGTGGCGGCGTTGCCCAGGCAGGATGTCGACCACCTCCACCGACTGCACACCCTGCACCTCGAACAGTGCGTCGTGCAGCTCCTCCAGGACCGCCGGGCTCAGCGTCGGGGCGTCGATGTAGACGTTGGGCGGGACCATCTCCACCGCGTCCAGGTTGAGGTGGCGGGCACCGAGCAAGGCGAGGACTTCCTGGGTGATGCCGACGCGGTCGATGAAACTGACATGGATACGCATGGGGTGCTGTTGCCACGGCCGGAGGGGCGCACAGTATGCCTCGGCCCGTCCGGCAACCCCAGCGCGTCAGGTGAGGTGTTCGGGCTTGACCGGGTCGCCGGATTTCACACCGAGCTGGGCGCGGACATCCTCGAACATGAGGTCATAGAACGCGTGCGAGGACGTCAGGCTGGTCGCATCCTTGGGCAAACCGTGCTTTTCCGCCAACCGGGTGATGTGCCGGGCGAAGTCGAAGGCTTGATCCTTGGGCAGGAACACACTGTCGTCCATGGGCGTGTCGTCGATCGTACCGTGCACACGAAACGTCATGCCGGCGCCTTCCTTGGGGTCTTGAAACACCTCGTAATCGATACACAGGTTGTAGCTGTGGTCGGTCTTGTTCAGCGCATGGCGCTCGATGTGCAGGTGGCCGGGGTTGAAGATGGCCATGGGATTACCTCCGAATGATCAATGAATAGCCTCGTTCCAGCGTACTGGCTGGAGTCAAAGGTAGCTGATACGCGGTGGGCCGTGCTGCGATCGATGGCTGGCGGGGAAAATGCGCGGCGCGTTCATTGCCCAGCGTTGCACGGCGGCGTCGGGCGTTCGGGGCGAGACCAGATCCACAGGTTTCCCAGGGTCATGCCGGCGATGGCGAGAAACACCGGCCAGCGATGCTCCAGCACCACCAGCATCAGGACCGCACACAGCAGCATGCTCACCGTCGCGCTGACCTTGGCCCGCCGCTGGATCACCTTGCCGTTGCGCCAGTTGTACAGGATCGGCCCGAACAATCGGTGATTCTCCAGCCAGGCGCTCAGGCGCGGAGAGCTGCGCGTGGCGGCCCAGGCCGCAAGGAGAATGAATTCGGTGGTCGGCAGGCCGGGAATGACGATGGCAATCAGACCGATGCCCAGGCTCGTGTAGGCCAGCAGCGCGTACAGCAGGCGGGTCAGGCGGGAGCGGGCAAGTCGGGTCATGATCTCACTGCAGTGAATCCGGCCACACGGGGTGGCCGGGTGGGCATGTCAGGCCAGTGCGGCGTCGGTCGCGTAGGCGTGCTTGAGCAACTCGGTAAAGCGTTGGAACGCAGCCACGGCGGCGCGTTCGGCGGCGGTCTCTTCTTCTGGCGATAACGCCAGCGCATCCAGCCGGCGGGTGAACTGTTTCCAGCCCTCGGCACGGCCGCCTGCGGGCTCACCGAGGTGACGCGCGCCAAAGGTATCGGACAGTTGCAGCGCTTCGGCCCGCTTGATGAGAAAGGCGGCGCCCAGTTTGGAGCCTTCGGAAACGAATATCCAGCCCAGGGCCTCGGCCTGGCTGGGGCTGTGCAGCGCACCCGGCAGCGGGGCGGGCACGCTGCAGCCGAGATCGGCCAGGTCCAGCCTGGCCTGCTCGGCGCGGCAGCGTTCTGCCAGGTCCGGGAACAGCGCGATCAGGGCCGGATCGCGGTACAGCGGTTGCAGCTCAGCCTGGAACAGGTACTGGGCAACCACAAAGCGTGCGAAGCGCTCGCGGCTGGAGAACGGTGCGTGCGCCTTGACCAGAGCATCCAGCTCGCTGTGCGGCGCGTGGGTGACCTGGTTCAGGCGTTGCGAGCGCAGGCTGGCGCGCTCGGGGGCAGGGGCGGTGGTCATGGGCAGTCCTTGGAATGGGGGCGTCTGTGTATGAAGACGAAACAGCCGAACGAAAACGGTAAAAAATCCCGTCGAACGCGACCGCGCGCGGCGGCGGCGCGTCCGGCGGATGGGGTCAGATGTCCCAGATCAGGTTGATCGCCACGTTGCGACCCGGCAGGGTCAGGCGGTCGAGGTTGGCGGGCTGGGTAACGCCCGCTTCACCCAGGCCGTCGTAGCCGCGGATCGAATCCCACTGCCAGTACTTCTTGTCGGTGAGGTTGTAGAGGCCGGCATTGACGGTCAGGTCGCGGGTGATCTTGTAGAAGCCGGTGAGGTCGAGCACGCCGTAGCCGGGGGTGCGGAACTGGCTGCTGGTGCCGTCAGGGGCGAAGAACGTGGTGTCGTCGACACGGTTCTGGCGCTTGACCAGGGTCCAGCTCAGCAGGCCGCCGTAGTGCGGTTGCTCGTAGCCCAGGCCCCAGACCGAGGTCAGTGGGTTGACGCTGTTGAGCGGCTGGCCGTTGTCGTCGTTGCGCCCGTGGGCGTAGGCGATCGAGCCTTGTGCATACAGCCCGGACGCCGCGCCGAAGTGGTCGAGCTCGAGCCGGCCTTTGACCTCGGCGCCCTTGATGGTGGCGCGCTTGATGTTGTTGGCCTTGAAGGTGCTGCCCAGCGCGGCCGACTGCACGGCGTCCTCGTTGATGAAGTCGCGGTAGGTGTTGTAGAACAGCGCAACATCGAAGTTGCCGCCCTCGAAGGTGCCGCGCAGCCCGGTTTCCAGGCTCTTGCTGGTTTCCGGCTCCAGGTCCGGGTTGCCCTCGACGCGGTAGCCTTCGATCGGGTTGTCGAAGCGCCCGTACATCGACTTGGCGGTTGGGGTGCGGAAACCTTCGGCGTACTGGCCGTAGCCGGTGTAGTGCTCATCGAAGGCGTAGGTCACGCCCAGCTTGGGCGAGACCCGGTGCCAGCGCTTGCTGGAGGTGTCGATGGCCGCCGGCCCGGTGCCGGCATTGCCTTGCAGGCCGAGAAGGAATTCGTCGGTGGCCTTGGGCTTCATGCGCGTGTAGTCGTAGCGGGCGCCGGGCAGGAAGGTCCAGTCGTTCCAGCGGATCTCATCCTGCGCGAACAGGCTGTAGGTGGAGACGGTCGGGTCGGGGAAATCACTGACCCGGACCTGCCCATCGCCCGGCCGCTGAAAGCCCACGCTCGGGCAACCAGCGCCGACGGCCAGGCAGGTGCCGGTGCCGCTGCGCGAGCCGGTGACCTTGTTCTGCTTGAAGGTGGTGCCGTAGGTCAGCAGGTGCTCGGTATCGCCCAGGGCGAAGGCCTTGTCGAACTGCGCATCGAGCATCCACTGGCGGTCCTTGTAGGTGGTGTCGCGGGTGCGCAGCACGGTGCGGCTGAAGGGGAAATACACTTCTTCGGTGTGCTGGTCGGTCTTGGCGATCTGGTAGTTCAGGCTCCACTTGGCGTGGTCGGCCAGTGCGCTGTCCAGACGCAGTTCATGTTCCAGCCCGAAGCGCTCGCGGGTGACGGTGTCCTCGGCCTGACGGCTGCGGTAGAAGCCAAAGCCTGCACCATTGTTGAACGGGCCGCCGACCGCGCTGCGCACGTTCTGCTCGCGATCGTTCTTGAAGCGCTCGTAGACCACGCCGAGGCGGTCGTCGTCGGCGTAGTTCCAGTTGGCTTTGGCCAGCACGTTGTTGGTGCGTGCGTCCTCGGGATTGGCCGAGCTGCGCGCGAGGCCGTCGCCGCCGTGGCTGCCATAGGCGCTGGTTTCGTGCCCGTCACGCCGGCTCAGGTGCAGCAGGCCATCCACCGCCCCGCTGCGGCCGGCGACCGTGGCCGACTTCAGCCAGCTGTCATCGGCCGAGCTGTAACCGGTCTTGAGACGGGCGCCCACGTCCTTGCCGGGCTTGATGATGTCGTCGGGGTCCAGGGTGAAGTAGCTGACCGCGCCGCCGATGGCGTTGCTGCCATAGAGCACCGAGGCCGGGCCGCGGAGGATTTCGACGCGCTTGATGGTTTCCGGGTCGACGTAGTTGCGCTGGGTCTGCGCGTAGGGGCCGAAGAAGAAGCTGTCGGGAATGGCCACGCCATCGACCTGGGTGAGAATGCGCTCGCCGTCGATGCCGCGGATGTTGTAGCCGTTCAGGCCACTGCGCTGGCCGATGCCGCTGACCGACACGCCCGGCTCCTGGCGCACCAGCTCGGCAATGGTGTTGACGTTCTGGCGGTCGAGTTGCTCGCGGGTCTGCACGCTGACGGTGCTGGGTACCTGGGTGACGTCCTGTTCACTGCGGGTGGCGCTGATGGTGGTTTCCTGCAGGGCCACGCTGCGCCCTTGGGCCACGGTCTGCCGCTCGATCACCACATTGCCCGCGCTGAGGGTGCGATAGGCCAGCCCGGTGCCGTGCAGCAGGCGCTTGAGGGCGGCTTCAGGCGAGAGTGCACCGCGCACCCCGCCAGACGAAACCCCATGAGCCAGCTCAGCGGAGTACCCCACCTGCCAGCCGGTCACCTGGGTGAAGGCATTGAGGGCTGCGCCCAGTGATTGCTGGTCGATGGCGAAGCGGTAATCACCCGAACGCGGGCTGCTGGCCTGGGCGGGCTCTGCCGCCAGCGCGGGCAGGCTGCAGACGCCGCCGGCGAGCATGGCCAGGGTCAGCAGTGACAGTTGGCCGACACGGCGGGATGGGGTGGACGGGCGGTTGAAACCTGTGGACATCGAAAGCGCTCCCTGTCGCGCGAACGTTATAAGTGCTGATTCGTTGCCCATGAAGAACAAGAATCAGTCGCATTGGCTATAACGAGACGCAAGAGGGTGGGCGAGAGCGTAAAAATAAATCGCAGGGCGAGAAGGACAGGGCCAGCCAATGCCACGATCGCCGCTGGATCGGCGCGAGTGAAACCTAGTTGAGAATCACCAGCGCCGGGTATTCCTGCAACTGTGCCGAGGTAATGTGGGCCAGGGCGCGCAGCGTTTCCAGTGGCTGGTCGAGACGGTAGTTGCCGGTCACCGCCAGGTCGTCCAGACGCGCGTTGCGGTTGATGATCCAGCCCGGGTAATAGCGCTGCACCTCCGCCAGCACCTGGCTCAGAGGGCAGTTTTCGAACACCAGACGACCGTCGACCCAGGCCAGCGCCTGGCCCATGTCGGCCTGTTGCGGCTGGCTGAAGCCTGCCGGGCCGAGGCTGATGCTGTCGCCGGCACGCAGGCGGATGCGCTGATCGCTGGGCGATTGCAGGTCGACATCGCCGCGCTGCACCCGTACCTGGGCCTGACCATCGAGGTAGCGCACGGCGAAATCGGTGTCGCCAGCGCGTGCGCGCAGGGGCCCGGCCTGCACTTCCAGCGGGGGGTGTGCGCCGGCAGGCACCTGGAAATACGCCTCGCCTTGTAGCAGGCGGGCGATGCCCTGGCCCTCGCGGCGGTCGTTGGCCAGGGCGCTGTTGGTGTTGAGCAGGACCCGCGCGCCACCGTCCAGTTGCAGGCGCTGGCGTTCACCGACGGCGGTCAGGTGGTCGGCCTGCAAACGCACCGGCAGGTTGCCGAAGCCAAGTACACCGACCACCAGCAACGCGGCGGTGGACAGCGGTTTCCAATGGCGGCGCAGGCGCGCTGTCCAGGTGCTGCGCTGGCGTTGGTTCAGTTGCCCGGCCGCCTGCTGCACGGCCGCGCCGTTCCACAGTGTTTCGGCGTGCAGGTAGGCCTCGGCGTTTTCCTCGGCTTCCCCTAGCCACGCGGCAAAGGCGCGTTCGTCTTCGGCGCTCGCGCATTGCAGCCGTACCAGCCACGCCAGCGCCTGCTCACGCGCACGGGCGCGGGCATCGGCTGGGGTGTCAGCAGGACGGGCAGGGGAGTGATCGGTCACGAAGAGTCCTTGCAGGGCGCGGTGGGCAAGAGATGATCAGGGCTGGTGCTCAGGCTGGCAAGGCGTGCATCCAGTCATTCAGCCCAGGCGATCGGCGACACCCATGCAGATGGCCATGATCAGCTTGAGTTCCTTTTGCACGGTACTGGCCGATACCTTGAGCTGCTCGGCGATTTCCATGTAGCTGGCGCCGTGCACCCGGCTCAGCACGAAGATGCGCTGCTGGCGTTGGCTGAGCTGGCCTAGCTGGCTGCTCAGATGGCGCAGCAACTGCTCGGCATGGGCGGCGTCTTCGCTGCTGCCCAGCGGCGCGGCGACGTTATGCAGGACCTGTTCGGGCACATCCTCGACCAAGGTCCGCGCCTGCGCACGGCGGGCACGCAAATGGTCCAGGGCGAGGTTGCGCGCGGTCTGGAACACGAAGGGTTCAAGGTGGATGACTGGCCGCTCGCCCAGGGCGCGGGTGACGCGCAGATAGGTTTCCTGCAACAGGTCTTCAGCGGTGCTGGGGTTACCGACCATGCGCTGCAAGGTGCGCAGCAGGGGAAGACGCTGATGGACAAAGAGCGCGTTGAACCGGGACTGACTCACGGGGAAACCTGACCAGAGGAAAGTTATTGATAATGCGTATCATCTTCCGCTGAGGTCAAGATCGGGATTCACAAGATGGGTTAGGGGGTGTGTCCGCTCCCCTGAGGCTTGCACCAACCCAGGGGCTGGCAGCCGGCTCAGGGGCCAGAAGCCCCGAACCAGAAGGGGCGGCAAGCCCGCGTGAACCGGACACGCTCACCCCATGCGCACAAAGCGCCTCAGCCCGGCCAGCGCTGAGCGCCTGTATTCAGCGTGCGCTGAACAGGGCCCGGCAGTTGTCCAGCATGCGGTTGGAGAAGCCCCACTCGTTGTCGTACCAGGCCAGCACCTTGAGCATGCGACCACTGACTTTCGTGTGGTTGGCGTCAAAGATCGACGACAGCGGGTTGTGGTTGAAGTCGCACGACACCAGCGGCAGTGCGTTGTAGCCCAGCACTGGCGACTGACGGCTGGCCTCGGCCAGCACCTGGTTGACCTCTTCGCGGCTGACCTCGCGTTGCAGGTTCACCGTCAGGTCCACCAGCGACACGTTGATCACCGGCACGCGCACGGCCATGCCGGTCAGCTTGCCGGCCAGTTCCGGCAGCACCAGCCCGACCGCCTCGGCCGCGCCGGTCTTGCTCGGGATCATCGACTGGGTGGCCGAACGCGCCCGGTACGGGTCGCTGTGGTACATGTCGGTCAGCACCTGGTCATTGGTGTAGGCATGGATGGTGGTCATCAGGCCCTGCTCGATGCCGAACTCACGGTGCAGCACCTGGGCCACCGGGGCCAGGCAGTTGGTGGTGCACGAGGCATTGGAGATGACCTGGTGCGAGGCGCGCAGCACATCGTGGTTGACGCCATAGACCACCGTGGCATCCGCGCCCTTGGCCGGCGCCGAGATGATCACCTTGCCAGCGCCGGCGCTGAGGTGCGCAGCGGCTTTCTCGCGGTCGGTGAACAGGCCGGTGCATTCGAACACCACATCCACCGCTTCAGCCTTCCAGGGCAGATCAGCCGGGTTGCGAATGGCGCTGACGGCAATGCGGTCGCCATTGACGGTAATGCTTTCGTGATCGACTTCCACCTGCGCATCGAAGGCGCCGTGCACGCTGTCGAACTTGAGCAGGTGGGCGTTCATGGCGCTGTCACCCAGGTCGTTGATAGCGACGACCTGAAGGTCATCCCGATAGCCTTGGGTATAGAGTGCGCGGAGCACGTTGCGCCCAATGCGGCCGAATCCGTTGATGGCGATGCGAATGGTCATGGCAATACCTCTGGCAGTCTGGGGAAGCCTGTGGCAAAAGAATGGCTTCGCTGAAACGGTTTTGTTGTTGGAATTACAAGATTATTCCCTCGCAGATAGAAAACAACCCTTTTTGGTGGCAATATTTTGTTTAGAACATACAACGAGTGGTCGGGTTCAACCGGATGATGGCGTGATACAAGCCCAGGCCTGAGCCTAGGCGTGTATCGCTGTTACGGAAACTGCCCAGCAAGACCGCCCTTACCGCAAGCCTGGAGTCCTGTACATGCATCCGCGCATCCTTGAGGTCACCCAGCGGCTGATCGAACGCAGCCGTGCCACCCGTGAACGCTACCTGGCGCTCATCCATGGCGCGGCCAGCGCCGGCCCCATGCGCGCCAGCCTGCAGTGCGCCAACTTCGCCCACGGCGTGGCCGCCTGCGGCACGGATGACAAACAGACCCTGCGCCTGATGAACGCGGCCAACGTGGCCATCGTCTCGGCCTACAACGACATGCTGTCGGCGCATCAGCCCTACCAGCATTTCCCCGAACAGATCAAACAGACGCTGCGTGACATCGGTTCGGTTGGCCAGTTCGCGGGCGGCGTGCCGGCCATGTGCGACGGCGTCACCCAGGGCGAGCCGGGCATGGAGCTGGCCATCGCCAGCCGTGAAGTGATCGCCATGTCCACGGCCATTGCGCTGTCGCACAACATGTTCGACGCCGCACTCATGCTGGGCATCTGCGACAAGATCGTGCCGGGCCTGATGATGGGGGCCTTGCGCTTCGGCCACCTGCCGACCGTGTTCGTGCCGGGCGGGCCGATGGTCTCGGGTATTTCCAACAAGGAAAAGGCCGACGTGCGCCAGCGCTACGCCGAGGGCAAGGCCAGCCGCGAGGAGCTGCTGGAATCGGAGATGAAGTCCTACCACGGTCCGGGCACATGCACCTTCTACGGCACCGCCAACACCAACCAGCTGGTGATGGAAGTGATGGGCCTGCACTTGCCGGGCGCCTCGTTCGTCAACCCCTACACGCCCTTGCGCGATGCGCTGACCGCTGAAGCCGCTCGCCAGGTGACGCGCATGACCAAGGCCAGCGGCCAGTTCATGCCCATCGGTGAGATCGTCGACGAAAAATCCCTGGTCAACTCCATCGTCGCCCTGCACGCCACCGGCGGTTCGACCAACCACACCCTGCACATGCCGGCCATCGCCCAGGCGGCGGGCATCCAGCTCACCTGGCAGGACATGGCCGACCTCTCCGAGGTGGTGCCAACGCTGTCGCACGTCTACCCCAACGGCAAGGCCGACATCAACCACTTCCAGGCCTCTGGCGGCATGGCCTTCCTGATCCGCGAGCTGCTCGACGCAGGGCTGTTGCACGAGGACGTCAACACCGTCGCCGGGCCCGGCCTGCGCCGCTACACGCAAGAGCCGTTCCTCGAAGACGGCCAGCTGGTCTGGCGCGAGGGGCCGACACAGAGCCTCGACGAATCGATCCTGCGCCCGGTGGCGCGGCCGTTTTCCCCTGAAGGCGGCCTGCGGGTCATGAACGGCAACCTCGGTCGCGGCGTGATGAAAGTGTCGGCGGTGGCGCGCGAGCATCAGGTGGTCGAAGCGCCAGCGCGGATCTTCCAGGACCAGCAGTCACTGGCCGACGCCTTCAAGGCCGGTGAGCTGGAATGCGACTTCGTGGCGGTGGTGCGCTTCCAGGGCCCGCGCTGCAACGGCATGCCAGAGCTGCACAAGCTGACGCCCTTCCTCGGCGTGCTGCAGGATCGCGGCTTCAAAGTGGCGCTGGTGACCGACGGGCGGATGTCTGGCGCCTCGGGCAAGATCCCGGCGGCCATCCACGTGTGCCCCGAAGCCTTCGACGGCGGCCCGCTGGCACGGCTGCGCGATGGTGATATGGTGCGCGTCGACGGCGTCGAAGGCACGCTGCAGGTCATGCTCTCGGCCGACGAACTGGCCAGCCGTGATCTGCCCCCCGCCCCCCAGGGCAATGACCTGGGCTGCGGGCGCGAGCTGTTCGGCTTCATGCGCGTCGCCTTCAGCTCTGCCGAGCAAGGCGCCAGCGCCTTTACCGCAGATTTGGAGAAGCTTGGATGACGGACTTGCTGGTCGGCGACATCGGTGGCACCAATGCGCGCTTTGCGCTGTGGCGGAACAATCAGCTGGAGGCCGTGGAGGTATTCGCCACCGCCGACTACAGCGGCCCGGAACAGGCCATCGAACAGTACCTGAGCGACCACGGCGTAGCGTCCGGTAGCGTGCGCGCCGCCTGCCTGGCGGTTGCAGGCCCGGTGCAGGGCGATGAATTCCACTTCACCAACAATCAGTGGCGCCTGAGCCAGCGGGCGTTCTGCGAGCACCTGCAGATCGGGCATCTGCTGCTGGTCAACGACTTCACTGCGATGGCGCTGGGAATGACCCGGCTCAAACCCGAGGAATCCCTTGAGGTGTGCGCCGGCACCCCGGACCCGACGCGTCCGGCACTGGTCATCGGCCCAGGCACCGGGCTTGGCGTGGGCTGCCTGTTGCACCAGGGCGAGCAGCGCTGGCTGGCCTTGCCAGGGGAGGGCGGCCATGTCGACCTGCCGGTGGGCAATGCTCGCGAAGCGGCGATTCGTCAGTACCTGCAAAGCCAGCTCGGCCACGTCAGCGCGGAAAGCGTGCTCAGTGGCGGTGGTCTGGTGCGGCTCTATGAGGCGTTATGCGCCATCGATGGCGACGTGCCCAAGCACAAGACACCTGCGCAGATCACCGATGCCGCCCTGGGTGGCGAGCCCCGCGCCATGGCGGTGATCGAGCAGTTCTGCCGCTTCCTCGGCCGGGTGGCAGGCAACAACGTGCTGACCCTCGGCGCCCGCGGCGGGGTGTACATCGCCGGCGGCGTGATCCCGCGTTTCGCCGACTTGTTCCTGCGCAGCGGCTTTCAAGCCAGCTTTACCGACAAGGGCCTGATGAGCGATTACTTCGCCGGCATTCCGGTGTGGCTGGTCACCGCTGAACTGTCGGGCCTGCTCGGCGCCGGCGTTGCGCTGGAGCAGTCACTGCAGGGCTGATCCTGGTCATGGCAGGCCCATGGCCTGCCAGCTACACTACCGGCCGCACTGCCTCCGCGCCTACCAGGCACATCGGCGGCTGCACCTGTCAGCCGTAAAAAGGGATCGACCGTGAGCACCTCCGGTAAATCGATACTGATGGTCGACGACGACCACGACATCTGCGAACTGCTGCAAACCTACCTCAGCCGCGCCGGCTTCGACGTGCGTGCCGAAGCCAGCGGACAAGGCTTTCGCCAGGCGCTCGAGGCCGGTGACTTCGACCTGGCCATTCTCGATGTGATGCTGCCCGACGAAGACGGCTTCAGCCTGTGCCGCTGGGTGCGTCAGCACCCGCGCCACGCGCGGGTGCCGATCATCATGCTCACCGCCAGTTCCGACGAGACCGACCGGGTCATCGGCCTGGAGCTGGGCGCCGACGATTACATCGGCAAGCCTTTCGGCCCGCGTGAGCTGCTGGCGCGCATCAAGGCGCTGCTGCGGCGTACCGAGTTCGCTCAGGCCGCGCCTGCCAGCAGCGTGATCAGCTTCGATGACTGGCGCCTGGATACCACCCGCCATCGCCTGTATCACCGCGACGGCGAAGAGGTGATTCTGACTGGCGCCGACTTTGCCTTGCTCAAACTGTTTCTCGACCACCCGCAGCAGATTCTCGACCGCGACACCATCGGCAACGCTACCCGCGGGCGC
>NZ_DAMCCR010000021.1:18660-24086 GCF_032058845.1 Pseudomonas sp.
GGGGGGGAGCCGATGCCGCTCGATCGCATCGTCGACATGGCCGTGAGCCGCCTGCGCCAGCGCCTGCGCGACACCGACAAACCGCCACGCCTGATCCGCACCGTGCGCGGCAGCGGCTACGTGCTGGCCGCCGATGTCCGGCCCAGTGCCTGAGGCGCGCTCGAGGCTGGGGCGGTGGCTGCCGCGCTCGTTGCTGGGGCGCATGCTGCTCCTCACCTTGCTGGTGGTGCTGCTGGCGCAGAGCCTGTCGAGCCTGATCTGGGTCGCTCAATTGCGCGCCAGCCAGTTGCAGGGCCTGCAAGCCAGCGCCCGCAGCCTGGCGCACTCGATGACGGCCAGCGTCAGCTATTTCCGATCCTTGCCGGTGGCCTATCGGCCGATGGTGCTCGACCAGCTGCGCAGCATGGGCGGTACCCGCTTCTTCGTCTCGCTCAATGATCGGCCGCTGGACATGCCGCACCTGGCGCTGACCGCGCGCAAGCAAACCGTCGTGGAGGTGTTCGATGAAGTGCTGCACGAGCGTTTGGGCCAGCAGATGGACTTCACCGTCGAATTCGTCAAACCCCAGGAACTGCGCATTTTCAACAGCGGCCTGAAACTGGACGAGCTGCCGCGCTCCTGGGCGCACTATGCACTGACCCTCGAGCCACTCAACCCGCCAGTGCTGGTGATCCAGATCCGCCTTGCCGAGCACGAATGGCTGTACATCGCCTCCTTGCTTCCCGAGCCCTACACCGGCCTCGAGGAGCAAGGCCTGCCGCGTCAGCAGATCGGTTTCATCGTGCTCACCACGGCCTTGCTGTTGCTGTTCATCGGCTTGCTGGTGCACTGGCAGACCCGCCCGCTCAAGCGCCTGGCGCGCGCGGCCCGAGACTTGTCGCTGGGCGCCGATGTGCCGCCACTGGCCGGTGGCGGTGGCAGCGAAGTGGTGGAGGTGACGCGCGCCTTCAACAGCATGCGCGAGCGCATCAGCCGCTACCTGACCGAACGCAGCCAGCTGTTCAGCGCCATTTCCCATGATCTGCGCACGCCCATCACGCGCCTGCGTCTGCGTGTCGAACTGCTCGAAGACGAGCACGCCCAGCGCACCTTCAACCGCGATCTGGATGAGCTGGAACTGCTGGTCAAGGGCGCGCTGCAGTGCGTCAAGGACACCGATATTCACGAGAACATCGAGCCCATCGATCTCAATCAGGTCCTGGAAATGCTCACCGAGCCCTACCTGCGCGACGGTCGCATCACCCTCGAGGGTCGCGCGCTGGCGCCGTACCCGGGCAAGTCTCTGGCCCTGCGCCGTTGCATCGGCAATCTGATCGACAACGCCATCAAGTACGGTGAGCGCGCGCACCTGCGGATTCTCGACAGCGCCAGCGGCTTCGTGCTGCAGGTCGATGACCAGGGCCCTGGCGTGCCGCAGCAGCGTCTCGAGCAGGTGTTCGAGCCGCATGTGCGCTTGTCTGCCCAGCAGCAGGGCTACGGCCTGGGCCTGGGCATCGCGCGCAACATCGCCCACAGCCACGGCGGCGAAGTGAGCCTGCTGAACCTGCGCCAGGGCGGCCTGCGCGTGACCTTGAGCTTGCCGCGCAGCGCAGAGTGATCGCAGTGGCCAGGCCGTGGTCCTGGCGCGCGTGGTCAAGCCGGCGCAGCCTGGCCTTCGCAGTCGTCCACAGTGCTGGACCTTCAACGTCCGCTGGCAGCTGTCCCTCACCAATGTCACCAGCTGGTGACAATTACACAGCGCTTTGTTACCTGGCGCTGCCATCCGCCTGTTTAGACTCCGATGCAAGCGCAAGCACACGACTTGCCTGGCATAACAAAAAGAAAGGTTTCCCTCATGAATGCACTTACCCGCCTGGCTACTGCCGTATCCCTCGCTTGCGCCCTCCCACTGAGCGCCGTTGCTGCTGACAACGGCACCGTCGAAGTCCTGCACTGGTGGACATCGGGCGGCGAAGCGGCGGCCGTGAGCACCCTCAAGCAGCAGATCGAAAAAGACGGCTTCACCTGGAAGGACAACGCTGTGGCTGGCGGTGGCGGCGCGGCAGCCATGACCGTGCTCAAGACCCGCGCCGTGGCCGGCAATCCGCCCGCTGCCGCGCAGATCAAGGGCCCCGACATCCAGGACTGGGGCGCGTTGGGCCTGCTCGCCGACCTCAGCGATGTGGCCACTGCCAACCACTGGGACCAGCTGCTGCCTGCCAAGCTCACCCCGATCTGGAAATACGACGGCCACTACGTCGCCGTGCCGGTGAACATTCACCGGGTCAACTGGCTGTGGATCAATCCGCAGGTCTTCGAGAAAGCCGGGGCCAAGGTACCGGAAACCCTCGACGAACTGTTCGCCGCCGCCGACAAGCTCAAGGCCGGCGGCTTCCAGCCTCTGGCCCACGGCGGTCAGCCCTGGCAGGACAGCACCGTGTTCGAGAGCCTGGTGCTGAGCATTCTTGGCCCGCAGGGTTATCACAAGGCCTTCGTCGAGCTGGATGAAGCCACCCTGACCGGCCCGCAGATGATCGAGTCGTTCAAGACCTTGCAGCGCCTGGCCGGTTACATGGACCCCAATCGCGCGGGCCGTGACTGGAACATCGCCGCCGCCGAGGTGATCAACGGCAAGGCCGGCATGCAGATCATGGGCGACTGGGCCAAGAGCGAGTGGACCGCGGCCAAGAAGGTCGCCGGCACCGACTACGTGTGCGTGCCATTCCCCGGCACCCAAGGCAGCTTCACCTACAACATCGACTCCCTGGCGATGTTCAAGCTGACCAAGGAAGACGACATCAAGGCGCAGAACGACCTGGCCAAGGTGGCTCTGGAGAAACCCTTCCAGACGGCCTTCAACCAGAACAAGGGCTCGCTGCCGGTCCGTCAGGACATGGACATGAGCCAGTTCGACGCCTGCACCCAGCGCTCGGCCAAGGATTTCAAGCAGGCCAGCGAGGGTGAAGGGCTGCAGCCGAGCATGGCGCACAACATGGCCTCGACCCTGGCTGTGCAGGGCGCCATCTTCGATGTCGTGACCAACTTCCTCAACGACGCCAAAGCCGACCCGGCCAAGGCCGCCAAGCAGCTCAACGCGGCCATCAACGCCGCACGCTGATGGCTGATCGCCCCAGCTGCTGCGGGTAGCAAATCCGCACGGCTGGGCCGCCTCATGCCTGTCTTTCCCTTCCTGGACAACTCGCCATGAACACTGCGACCACGCCTCGCCGTGCGTCCCCGTTGGACGCTTTGCAGCGCTGGCTTCCCAAACTGGTGCTGGCCCCGAGCATGCTCATCGTGCTGGTGGGCTTCTACGGCTACATCCTCTGGACCCTGGTGCTGTCCTTCACCCAGTCGAGCTTCATGCCCAGCTACAAGTGGGCGGGCCTGACCCAGTACGCCAAGCTCATGGCCAACGACCGCTGGTGGGTGGCCAGCAAGAACCTGATGGTCTTCGGCGGGCTGTTCATCGGCATCAGCCTGGTGGTCGGCGTGGTGCTGGCCGTGCTGCTGGACCAGCGCATCCGCCGTGAAGGGTTCATCCGCACCGTGTACCTGTACCCCATGGCGCTGTCGATGATCGTCACCGGCACCGCCTGGAAGTGGCTGCTCAACCCCGGCCTGGGCCTGGACAAGCTGCTGCGTGACTGGGGCTGGGAGGGCTTTCGCTTCGACTGGCTGGTCGATTCGGAGCGGGTGGTCTACTGCCTGGTGATCGCGGCCGTGTGGCAGGCCTCGGGGTTCGTCATGGCGTTGTTTCTGGCCGGTTTGCGCGGGGTCGACCCGTCGATCATTCGCGCCGCCCAGGTCGATGGCGCCAGCCTGCCGCGCATCTACCTGCGCATCGTGCTGCCGAGCCTGCGCCCGGTGTTCTTCAGTGCGGTGATGATCCTGGCGCACATCGCCATCAAGAGCTTCGACCTGGTGGCGGCCATGACCGCTGGCGGGCCGGGCTACTCGTCCGACCTGCCGGCCATGTTCATGTACAACTTCACCTTCAGCCGCGGGCAGATGGGCATGGGTTCAGCCAGCGCCATCCTCATGCTGGGCGCCATCCTGGCGATCCTGGTGCCGTACCTGTATTCCGAGCTGCGGAGCAAGCGCCATGACTGACCGTCGCCTGTCTGCAAGCCGCCTGGCCATCTACCTCACCTTGCTGGTGGCCTGTGCGGTGTATCTGATTCCGCTGATCGTGATGCTGCTGACCAGCTTCAAATCGCCCGAGGACATCCGCACCGGCAACCTGCTCAGTTGGCCTGACGTGGTCACCGGCATCGGCTGGTTCAAGGCCTGGGACAGCGTCGGCGGCTATTTCTGGAACTCGGTGAAGATCACCGTGCCAGCCGTGCTGATCTCGACCCTGATCGGTGCGCTCAACGGCTATGTGCTGTCGATGTGGCGCTTTCGCGGTTCGCAGCTGTTTTTCGGGCTGCTGCTGTTCGGCTGCTTCCTGCCGTTCCAGACGGTGCTGCTGCCGGCCTCGTTCACCCTTGGCAAGCTGGGCCTGGCCAGCACCACCACGGGCCTGGTGCTGGTGCACATCGTCTACGGCCTGGCCTTTACCACGCTGTTCTTTCGCAACTATTTCGCCAGCGTGCCGCAGGCCCTGGTGCAGGCCGCGCGGCTGGATGGCGCAGGCTTTTTCACCATCTTCACGCGCATCCTGCTGCCGATGTCGGTGCCGATCATCATGGTCTGCCTGATCTGGCAGTTCACCCAGATCTGGAACGACTTCCTCTTCGGCGTGGTGTTCGCCAGCGGCGATGCGCAGCCCATCACCGTGGCCCTGAACAACCTGGTGAACACCAGCACCGGGGTCAAGGAATACAACGTCGACATGGCGGCAGCGATGATCGCGGGGCTTCCGACCCTGCTGGTCTACGTGGTCGCTGGCAAATATTTCCTGCGCGGCCTTACGGCTGGCGCGGTCAAGGGGTGACACATGGCACGCTTGCAACTTCGTAACGTCAACAAACGCTATGGCAGCGGTCTGCCAGACACCCTCAAGGCCATCGACCTGGCGATTGATTCGGGCGAGTTCCTGATCCTCGTCGGCCCCTCGGGCTGTGGCAAATCCACCCTGATGAACTGCATCGCCGGGCTTGAAGACATCAGCGGTGGCGAGATCCTGGTCGATGGCGTCGACATCAGTGGCATGAGCCCGAAAGACCGTGACATCGCCATGGTGTTCCAGTCCTACGCGCTGTACCCGACCATGACCGTGCGCGAAAACATCGCCTTCGGCCTGAAGATTCGCAAGATGCCCAAGGCGGCCATCGACGAGGAGGTGGGCCGTGTCGCGCGCCTGTTGCAGATCGAGCACCTGCTGCAGCGCAAGCCGGGCCAGCTTTCCGGCGGCCAGCAGCAGCGCGTGGCCATGGGCCGGGCGCTGGCGCGGCGGCCGCAGATCTACCTGTTCGACGAGCCGCTGTCGAACCTCGACGCCA
>NZ_DAMCCR010000021.1:24308-52653 GCF_032058845.1 Pseudomonas sp.
GCAGATCTACAACGACCCGGCCAACCAGTTCGTGGCGAGCTTCATCGGCTCGCCGCCGATGAACTTCATTGCCGCCACCCTGATCGTCCAGGACGGCCGCGTGCTGGCCGAACTCGACAGTGGCCGGCAACGTTGTCAGCTGCCGGTCGCAGCGCCGGTGGAAGCGGCGGGGCAGGCAGTGATCCTCGGCATCCGCCCCGAACAGATCGCGCTGGGCCCGGAGCAGGGCAACGGCTTGCCAGGGCTGAGCGCGCAGGTCGATGTCATCGAGCCAACCGGGCCTGACCTGCTGGTGTTCGTCACCCTCAATGGCAGCAAGGTCTGCTGCCGCCTGGCGCCGGATGTGGCGTGCCGGGTCGGCGATAGCCTGCGCCTGCAATTCGACCCGGCCCGGGTGCTGCTGTTCGACGCGCAGAGTGGCGCGCGCGTGGATCGCCCGGCCGGCCAGCCTCAGTCAGCCAGCGCCGCCTCGAACGCCGTCGGCGCAACGGAATAACAACAACAGAAGGACGTATCGCAATGGAGCATCGCAATCGCATCACCACCCTGGGCTCGCTGGCCCTGCTGGCTGCCGTCGGCAGCGGCGCGGCGCAGGCGGCCGAGGCGTTTTCCAGCGACTCGAAATGGATGACCGGGGACTGGGGCGGGACCCGCACCGAGCTGCTCGACAAAGGCTATGACTTCACCCTCGACTATGTCGGCGAGGTGGCCGGCAATCTGCGCGGTGGCTACAACCATGATCGCACCGCGCGCTACAGCGACCAGTTCGCCCTTGGCGCGCACCTGGACCTGGAGAAGATCCTCGGCTGGCACGACGCCGAATTCAAGCTGGCGATCACCGAGCGCAGCGGCCGCAACCTGTCCAATGACCGCATCAGCGACCCGCGTGCCGGGCAGTTCAGTTCGGTGCAGGAGGTTTGGGGGCGCGGCCAGACCTGGCGGCTGACGCAGATGTGGGTCAAGCAGAAGTACTTCGATGGGGCGCTGGATGTGAAATTCGGCCAGTTCGGTCCGGGCGAGGAATTCAACAGCTTCCCCTGCGACTTCCAGAACCTGGCGTTCTGCGGCTCGCAGGTGGGCAACTGGGTCGGTGGCATCTGGTACAACTGGCCGGTCAGCCAATGGGCACTGCGGGTCAAGTACAACGTCGCACCGGACTTCTTCGTGCAGGTCGGCGCCTTCGAGCAGAACCCCTCGAACCTCGAGACCGGTAATGGCTTCAAGCTCAGCGGCAGCGGCACCAAAGGCGCCATCCTGCCGGTCGAGGCGGTCTGGCAGCCGCGGGTCAACGGGCTGCCGGGCGAGTACCGCCTGGGCTACTACTACAGCACGGCCTCGGCCACCGATGTGTATCGCGACGTCAACGATAACGCCCAGGGCATCAGCGGCGACGGCTTCCGCTCGCATTCGAGCAAGCACGGCTGGTGGGTGGTGGCGCAGCAGCAGGTCACCGCACACAACGGCGATGCCAGCCGCGGCCTGAACCTGTTCGCCAACTTCACCGTGCACGACAAGGCCACCAACGTGGTGGACAACTACCAGCAGGTGGGCCTGGTCTACAAGGGCGCCTTCGATGCCCGGCCCAAGGACGACATCGGCTTCGGTGTAGCCCGCATCCACGTCAACGACGACGTGCGCAAGCGCGCCGAGCAGCTCAATGCCCAGCTCGGTGTGGATGATTACGACGATCCACGCTTCACGCCGCTGCAGCGCACCGAGTACAACGCCGAGCTGTATTACGGTTTTCATGTCACCAACTGGCTGACCGTTCGGCCGAACCTGCAATACATCAAGAGCCCGGGTGCAGTGGACAACGTCGACAACGCGCTGGTGGCGGGTCTGAAGATTCAGTCGTCATTCTGAGGCGATTTGTTGTAACTTTACGCACTTTTCTTGTGGCCGCCCTTGGCGGTCGATCGCTGCTCACCACGGCCTGCCCGTGGTGGGCGGAGGTCGCGAATTCAATTACAACAAGAGCTTCAAGCCCATGCCCGAACATCCACTCCACTGCCTCTTCAGCCCCGACCGGCCCAGGCCGACCTTCGAGTGGGCGCGTCATCAGCAGCGTGATGTTCTGGTGATCGATCATCCTCGCTGCCAGGCGGTGTTCAGTCGCCAGGGCGGGCAACTGCTGCATTTTCAACCCACTGGCGAACTGCCGTGGCTGTGGTGCGCGGCACAATGGCCGCATGTGGGTGCCATTCGCGGCGGCGTGCCGGTGTGTTGGCCGTGGTATGGACGCCATCCCAGTGAAGACCTGTGGCCGACTCACGGTTGGGCGCGGCTGCTCGATTGGACGTTGCTGAGCAGTGAACAGGACGAGGAGGGCGTCAGCCTCACCTGGCAGTTGCGCCTGTGCGATTGGCAGGTCGAGCTGCGTGCGCGGCTCTCCAGCACCATGGAACTGGTGCTCACCACCGAACACCAGGACAGTGAAACCTGCCAGCTGAGCCATGCCCTGCTGGCCTACTGGCGTATCAGTCACGTGTCAAAGATAGCGCTGTCTGGGCTCGAAAACGTTGAGGGCTACGACCGCATGAACCGCAGCGCCTGTCGCCAGGCCGGAGCCTTGAAGGTGCACGGCGGCTGTCAGCGGGTATACCCCGGCATGGCCGAGGTCCAGGTGCAGGATGCGGATTGGCAGCGGGCGTTGTGCATCGACACCAGCGACGGCGACGACACGGTGGTCTGGCACCCCGGCAGTCGTCCGTTGGTGGGGGTGACGGGGCGCGAGGCGCGCGGTTTCGTCTGCGTCGAGGCGGCCAGCGGCTGCAACGAAGGCCTGAGCCTGGCGCCGGGTGAACAGGCGCAGTTGCGTCTGCAGGCGCACCGGCTCAGTTGAGTGGTTCGTCCTCGATCGGGTAGCGGCTGGCGTTGAGGCTTTCCTTGATCTTGCGCAGATGCGGCTGGAAATCCACGCCGCGGCGCAAGGTCATGCCGGTGGCGAGCACGTCCAGCACGGTGAGCTGGATGATCCGCGAGGTCATGGGCATGTAGATGTCGGTGTCTTCAGGCAGCGGAATGCACAAGCTCAGGCTGCTGGCATCGGCCAGGGGTGATCCGGCAGCGGTCAGGCTCAGCACCGATGCGCCGTTTTCCCGCGCAGTGCGCGCCACTTCCACCAGTTCGCGGGTGCGCCCGGTGTATGAAATCATCACGAACAGGTCGCCGGTGTGGGCCACCGAGGCGAGCATGCGCTGCATCAGCACGTCAGCGTGCGCCGAGACTGCCAGGTTGAAGCGGAAGAACTTGTGCTGGGCATCCACCGCGACCGGCGCCGAGGCGCCGAGACCGCAGAAGTGAATCTGCCGGGCCTGGATCATCATGTCGACCGCGCGGCTGATCTGCTGCGCGTCGATCTGCTGGCAGGCGCTGTCTAGCGAGGCAATGGCGCTGCCGAAGATCTTCTGGGTGTAGGCTGCCGGGTCATCGTCCGGCTCCACCGCACGGCTCACATAGGCCGCGCCGCTGGCCAGGCTCTGCGCCAGTTGCAGCTTGAGTTCGGGATAGCCGCTGACGTCGAAGGAGCGGCAGAAACGGTTGACCGTCGGTTCGCTGACCTTGGCGGCCTGGGCCAGTGCGGCGATGCTGAAACGGGTGGCCTGTTGCGGGTTGAGCAGGATGACTTCGGCGACTTTGCGTTCAGCCTTGTTGAGGTCGTCGAGGCGTCCCTGGATCTGTTCCAGAAGGTTTCGCACGCGGTCCATGGGGAGTCCTTGGGTCGATGAGGCGGCCAACGGCCAGGGCGGTCGGCTTTCTGCGGTGGTGGCTATCCTACTGTTGGTCGGCAGCGCACACCACTTTTGTAAGGGGAAACTGCCATATGTTGTTAGATTTACTACATGGCCGGTTGAAAATCAGGTTTGAAACCGGTATTTCTACGGCAACTCTATAAAAGAACCACATTTATGGCGCTTATCAGTGTTGAACCCTGCACCCTCGCGGTGTTTGGGGCCTTGGGCGACCTGGCCCTGCGCAAGCTCTTCCCTGCGCTGTACCAGCTCGACCGTGCGCAGTTGCTGCACGCCGACACCCGCCTGCTGGCGCTGGCGCGTGAGGCCGGTACGGTCGAGGCGCACCTGCACACCATCGAATCCCACTTGCGCCGCTATGTGCCAGCGGACGACCTGCAGCCTGAGGCGCTGTCGCGCTTCCTGGGCCGGCTGGGCTACCAGCACCTGGATTTCCTCGAGCCCGAAGGCTACCTCGCCCTGGCCGAACAGGCCCCGGCCGAGCGACCACTGATTGCCTACTTCGCCACGGCGGCTGCGGTGTACGGCGCGATCTGCGAAAACCTGCACGAAGCTGGCCTGGCCAGCCACACCCGCGTGGTGCTGGAAAAGCCCATCGGCCATGACCTGGAGTCCTCGCGCCGGGTGAATGACGCCGTCGCACGGTTTTTCCCGGAAAACCGCGTGTACCGCATCGACCATTACCTGGGCAAGGAGACGGTACAGAACCTCATCGCCCTGCGCTTTGCCAATAGCCTGTTCGAGACCCAGTGGAACCAGAACTCCATCTCCCACGTGGAAATCACCGTGGCCGAGAAAGTGGGTATCGAAGGGCGCTGGGGTTATTTCGACAAGGCCGGCCAGCTGCGCGACATGATCCAGAACCACTTGTTGCAGTTGCTCTGCCTGATCGCCATGGATCCGCCCAGCGACCTCTCGGCCGACAGCATCCGCGACGAGAAGGTCAAGGTGCTCAAGGCCTTGGCGCCGATCACCGGTGAGAGCCTGGCCAGCCGCGTGGTCCGTGGCCAGTACATCGCCGGCTACAGCGACGGCAAACCCGTGCCGGGCTACCTCGAAGAAGACAACTGCAACGCCCACAGCGACACGGAAACCTTCGTCGCTCTGCGCGCCGACATCCGCAACTGGCGTTGGTCGGGCGTGCCGTTCTACCTGCGCACCGGCAAGCGCATGCCGCAGAAGCTGTCGCAGATCGTCATTCACTTCAAGGAAACCCCGCATTACATCTTCGCTCCCGAGCAGCGCCAGGAAGTCGGCAACAAGCTGGTCATCCGCCTGCAACCGGACGAAGGCATTTCCCTGCGGGTCATGACCAAGGAGCAAGGCCTGGACAAGGGCATGCACCTGCGCAGTGGCCCGTTGCAACTGAATTTTTCCGACACCTGGCGCAGCGCGCGGATTCCGGATGCCTACGAACGCCTGCTGCTTGAGGTGATGCGCGGCAACCAGAACCTGTTCGTGCGCAAGGACGAGATCGAGCACGCCTGGTCGTGGTGCGACCAGTTGATCGCTGGCTGGCAACGCAGCGGCGATGCGCCCAAACCCTATGCCGCGGGTTCCTGGGGGCCGATGAGCTCGATTGCATTGATCACCCGAGATGGGAGGGCGTGGTATGGCGATATCTGACCTGCAATTGCCAGAGGGCGTGCAGACGCATCAACTGGCGGACTCGAGCGCACTGGCCTCGACCTTGGCCAATGACGTGGCGCAACGCTTGCGTTCGGCCATCGAGCACAAGGGCCACGCCTGCGTGGTGTTGTCGGGCGGGCGCAGCCCCGTACCGTTTCTTGAACAACTGGCGCAGCAGCCGCTGGACTGGTCGAAGGTCACCGTGAGCCTGGCGGATGAACGCTGGGTGCCGGTCGAGCACGACGACAGCAACGCAGGTCTACTGGCCCGGCACCTGTTGCAGGGGCCGGCGGCGCAGGCGACGTTCTTCGATCTGTACCAACCTGCGGCGGATCTGGAGCACGCGGCGCAACTGGCCGATACCGCTCTGGCCGAGCTGCCGCCGATTGATGTGCTGGTGCTGGGCATGGGCGACGACGGCCACACCGCCTCGCTGTTCCCTGGCAGCCCGCAGCTGAGCGAAGGGCTCGACCCGCAAAGCCCGCGCCGCTGCCTGCCGATGCTGGCCCCGAGCGTGCCCCACCAGCGTCTTAGCATGACCCGAGCACTGCTCGCCAGTGCTGCCTTCACTGCGCTGTCGGTGCAAGGCCCAGGCAAGCTTGCCGCCCTGCGTGCGGCGTTGGCCGCTGACGCGCAGACCATGCCCATTCACGCCTTTCTTCACGATCCCCTGGACATCTACTGGTGCCCATGAGCCAAGGAACAGCCCCCATGACCACCCTCGAACGCCCTCAGCCGCTGCTGACCATGAGCGAAAAGGCCGCGCGCATCGACGCTCTTTGCGAGCAGGCGCGCATCCTGCCGGTCATCACCATCGCTCGGGAACAAGACATCCTGCCGCTGGCCGATGCGTTGGCCGCCGGGGGTATCCGCACCCTGGAAGTCACCTTGCGTTCGGCCCATGGCGTCAAGGCCATTCAGGTGCTGCGTGAACAGCGCCCGGAGCTGTGCGTCGGCGCCGGGACCGTGCTCGACCGCAGTATGTTCGACGCTGTGGTCGCGGCTGGCGCGCAGTTCGTGGTGACGCCAGGCATCACGCCGGCGCTGCTTGAAGCCGGCGTGCAGAGCGACATCCCGCTGCTGCCTGGCATCAGCACTGCCTCGGAAATCATGAGCGGCTACGCGCTGGGCTACCGCCGCTTCAAACTCTTCCCCGCCGAGATCAGTGGCGGCGCCGCTGCCATCAAGGCGTTTGCCGGGCCGTTCGGCGACATCCGCTTCTGCCCCACCGGCGGCGTCAACCAGGCCAACGCACGCAGCTACATGGCGTTGCCCAATGTGATGTGCGTGGGCGGGACCTGGATGCTCGACGCCAGCTGGATCAAGAACGGTGACTGGGCGCGAATCGAAGCGAGCAGTGCCGAGGCCATGGCATTGCTGGAGGGGTAGGGCGTATGCCGCCTGGCAGCCGAGCGCTGGGCTCACTGACGCGCGCGGGTCTGCAGAGTGGTTGTCCAGCGCCCTGAACGGCGCCCATGAAAAACCCGCATCGATCGATGCGGGTTTTTTTGTGAGCTGAAGCAGAAGCGATCTGGCGCAGGTGAGTCAGTCAAGTGACCGGGGCCGCATTACCGCCCCTCGCGTCCAACCCGAGCGACGCGAGGCGCTGCGAAGCACCCTCACCGATCACCGCGCAGCCCAGCTGACTGACAGCCGGCGATCAGGCCGCCTTGGCTTCCTGCTGGCTCAGCGAACGGTTCAGCGCACTGAACAGCGCCTTGAAGCTGGCCGTGGTGATGTTCTCATCGATGCCCACACCATGCACCGCACGGCCCCCCGCCACGCGCAGCTCGATGTAGGCCGCAGCCTTGGCATGGGTGCCCGCGCCGATGGCGTGCTCGTTGTAGTCCATGATTTCCACCGCGACCGGCAGGCCGGCGACCAGCGCTTCCAGGGCGCCATTGCCCTTGCCGCGCCAGTGCAGCGTGGTTTCACCTTCACCGGCGACTTCCACTTCCACGGCGCTGTGGCCGTTTTCTTCCTGCAGGCGATGGCTGACCAGCGCATACGGGGTGTTGGCCTGCAGGTATTCTTTGTGCAACAGGCTGTAGATCTGCTTCGCGGTCATTTCCAGGCCCAAGCGGTCGGTTTCACCCTGCACCACCTGGCTGAATTCGATCTGCATGCGACGCGGCAGGCTGATGCCGTATTCCTGTTCGAGCAGGTAGGTGATGCCACCCTTGCCCGACTGGCTGTTGACGCGGATCACCGCCTCGTAGCTGCGGCCGATGTCGGCCGGGTCGATCGGCAGGTACGGCACTTCCCACAGCTCGCCGTCCTGTTGCTTGGTCAGGCCCTTGCGAATGGCGTCCTGGTGCGAGCCGGAGAATGCGGTGTGCACCAGGTCACCGACATACGGATGGCGTGGGTGCACGGGCAGCTGGTTGCATTCCTCGACCACCTTGCGCACGCCATCGATGTCGGAGAAGTCCAGCTGTGGGTCGATACCCTGGGTGTAGAGGTTCAGGGCCAGGGTCACCAGGTCGACGTTGCCGGTACGCTCGCCGTTGCCGAACAGGCAGCCTTCGGCACGATCGGCGCCAGCCATCAGGCCCAGCTCGGTGGCGGCGATGCCGGTGCCACGGTCGTTGTGGGTGTGCAGGCTGATGATCACACTGTCGCGGCGGTTGATGTGGCGGCAGAACCACTCGATCTGGTCGGCATACACATTCGGCGTGGCCACTTCGACGGTGGCGGGCAGGTTGAGGATGATCTTGTGCTCAGGGGTCGGATTCCACACCTCGATCACCGCATCACACACTTCCTTGGCGAACTCCAGTTCCGTCGCGCTGAAGGTTTCCGGCGAATACTGGAACGTCCACTCGGTATCTGGCTGCTGGGCGGCGTACTTGACGAACAGCTTGGCGGCATCCACAGCGATCTTCTTCACGCCGTCCTTGTCGGTGTTGAAGACGATGCGGCGGAAGGACGGGCAGGTGGCGTTGTACAGGTGGACGATGGCTTTCTTGGCCCCACGCAGCGACTCGAAGGTACGTGCGATGAGGTCTTCGCGGCCCTGGGTGAGGACCTGAATGGTGGTGTCTTCAGGGATGTGGCCGTCTTCGATCAGGCTGCGCACGAAGTCGAAATCGGTCTGCGATGCCGCAGGGAAGGAGGCTTCGATTTCCTTCACGCCCACTTGTACCAAGGTCTTCCAGAACCGCAGCTTTTTCTCGGCGTCCATCGGTTCGATCAGCGACTGGTTGCCATCGCGCAGGTCAGAGCTGCACCAGATCGGCGCGGCTGTGATGGTCTTGGACGGCCAGGTGCGGTCGGGGAGGTCGATGGTGGGGAACGCGCGATACTTTTTCGACGGGTCTTTGAGCATGGTCATGGAAGCAATCCTTGAGTGTGCGGCCTGATCGGGCCTGCCGGCAGAAACGAGGTAAACGGACGAGGCGACGCGATTCACCCAGGTAGTCGTGCACTGACCAGGCAAAGGCTGCGGTGTTGGCGGAGCAGAATGAGGGTTTTTGCGCTTTTCATAGCCTGAACCCTAACCAGTGGCATCAGGCTTGGCAAGCGTTCAGAAAAAATTGGGAGGAATGCTTGAAAGTTGCCTTTAATCGAAATTTTTTATCAGATTTAAGCGGCTATGCCGTTTTTTATTGCCCGATGCCAGTTCGCTCCGCAACTCGCCCCAACCCTCCTCCTGTAGGAGCGGCTTCAGCCGCGATGGGCCGCAAAGCGGCCCCAACGCTGCCATCGCACATGCCCGGTTGTTCACCACGGCGCCCCATCTTGACCATCCCACGCACCCATCCTCAGGGCTGAAACGCCCCAATGAAAATCGCCGGGTCCACCCGCGCGTCATTCAAGCTCACGTTCCAGTGCATGTGCGGCCCGGTCGCCCGGCCCGTCGAACCCACACGCCCCACCACCTCGCCTCGGCGCAATGTCTGCCCCAGCTTCACGTCGATCTTGGACATGTGGCAGAACATGCTGATGAACCCCTGGCCGTGGTCGACGAACACCGTCTGGCCATTGAAGAAGTAGTTGCCGATCAGAATCACCGTGCCATTGGCCGGGGTCTTGATGGGCGTGCCGGCAGGCACGGCGAAGTCCAGGCCTGCGTGAGGGTTGCGCTCTTCGCCGTTGAAGAAACGACGCACGCCGAACTTGCTCGACAGCGGGCCGTTGACCGGCTTGTCGAGGATCAGGTTGCTCGGCAGGGCCGGGCTAAAGCTGCGGTAGGCCTTGATCTGCTCGGCCAGCTCAGCGTCGATGCGTTTGAGGTCGGCCGGGTTCGGATTGACCTGGCGGGTGTTCTTCAAGGTGATGCGCTGTTCGGGGTATTTCTTGCTGCCCACGGTGAAGGGCAGGCTGCGGCTGCCCTGGCTCAGCGTGGCGGTGCCAGGCTTCTGGGTCAGCGGCAGGCCGACGATGGCCAGCCAGGTGTCCTGTTCCTTGACCACCAGCACCGGCTTGCCATCGAAGCGCGCGCTGGGCGCCTGCGCGGCAGGGCCGAGGTCGACCACGGCCACACCGCCCGGCACGGGTTTGTTCAGGGTGCGGGTGATGTAGCTGGCGTGCGCCAGCGGGGTGAGCAGCGCGAGGCACAGCATGAGCAGCGGGGCGAGCGAGCGGGGCATGTGTCAGTCCAGTAGGGAAAGCGTGACCGGGGTCTGGTGGTTGTCTTCGACTCGCACCTTCAGCTCGCCTTCGTTGAGGCGGGCGGTCAGGCGCTGGCCGTTGTGCGTCTGGGCGGCGCTGCGCACGGCGTTGCCGTGCTCATCGAGCAGGATGCTGTAGCCGCGCGCCAGGGTGGCCAGGGGGCTGACGACCTGCAGCGTCTGCACCTGCGCCTGCAAACGCTGGCGGCGGTGCTTGAGCAGCTCGCGCATGGCCCGTGGCAGGCGCTCGGCGAGGCTTTGCAGACGCTGATCGAGCAGCTTCAGGGCGCGACCTGGATGCTGCGCAGTCAGGCGCATCTCCAGGCGGTTGAGCCGCTGCTGACGCTGACTGCTGTTTTGCGCGAAGGCGCGACGCAGGCGCATGTCCAGATCGTCCAGGCGCTGTGCCTGCTGGCGCAGACGCTCCCCGGGATGGCGCAAGCGGCGGCTCTGCCCGTCCACGCGCAGGCGGTCATGCGCCAGACGGTTGCGCATGCGCATCACGAGGCGCCGCTGCAGGCTGTCGAGGCGCTGTTGCAGGCCGCTGCTGTCCGGTGCGAGCAACTCGGCCGCAGCCGACGGCGTAGGCGCGCGCACGTCGGCCACGAAGTCACTGATCGAGACGTCGGTCTCATGGCCCACGGCGCTGACGATGGGTGTGACGCAGGCGGCTACGGCACGCGCCACGGCCTCCTCGTTGAAGCACCAGAGGTCTTCCAGCGAACCCCCGCCACGGGCCAGGATCAGCGCATCGAAGCCTTGGCTATCGGCCAACTGCAAGGCGCGCACGATCTGCGCAATCGCCTCACGGCCCTGCACCGGCGTGGGAATCAGGTTCAGTTCCACCTGCGGGGCACGGCGGCCGAACACACTGATGATGTCGCGGATCACCGCTCCGGTCGGCGAGGTGATGATGCCGATGCGCTGCGGGTGCGTGGGGAGTGGCCGTTTGCGCTCGGCGCTGAACAGGCCTTCGGTGGTGAGTTTCTCCTTCAGCGCCTCGAAGGCCAGGCGCAGCGCGCCGTCGCCGGCGGCCTCGACGCTATCGACAATCAGCTGATAGTCACCGCGCCCTTCGAACAACGATACCCGCCCACGCACCCGCACCGCCAGGCCGTCACGCAGCGCCTGGCGCACCCGCGTGGCGTTCTGCCGGAACAGCGCGCAGCGTACCTGCGCGCCGCTGTCCTTGAGGGTGAAGTACAGGTGCCCGGACGCCGGCCGGGCAAGGTTGGAAATCTCGCCTTCGACCCACACGCTGCGGAAGACATCTTCCAGCAGCACGCGAGCGCGGCCGTTGAGTTGGCTGACGGTGAGAACTTCGCGGTCCAGGCCGAGCCGGTCGAAAGGGTCTTTGATCATGCCGGCATCATAAAGGACATGAGGCGTTGATGCACCGGCCGCGCGGCGGCGCACGCTTCCTACCGCTTGCGTCGAATTTCCAGGCTTACCGAGCGCGCTGCGCCGCCCTAGGTTGTGTGCACCAACCACGCTGGAGGCTCCATGTACGACCTCGATGCCACGACCTACCGTTCGACCGCGTTTGACGCACGTGAGCGATCCATCTCTTTTCTGGTCATCCATTACACCGCCGCGCCCTTCAACGCCTCGATCAACGCGCTGGCCAAAGGCCGCGATGTCAGTGCCCACTATCTGGTGCCCACGCCCGACGATCCCACGTATCGACGCGCCGGTTTCGACAAGGTGCGGATATTCAGTCTTGTCGACGAACATCAACGTGCCTGGCATGCTGGCGTCAGCGCCTGGGCGAACGAGAGCGGCCTGAATCATTCGGCCATCGGCATCGAGCTGGTCAATGAAGCCTCGTTCAGCAACGGACGATTCGAGTTTCCGGCCTATTCTTCCGAACAGATCGCAGCCTTGATCCAGCTGTGTCAGGCCATCATCGAGCGTTACCCCGCCATCACGCCTTGCCGGGTGCTGGGCCATAGCGATATTTCCATTGGTCGCAAGAGTGACCCCGGTGCGGCGTTTCCCTGGCTGCAACTGCATCGCGCAGGCATCGGCGCCTGGTACGACGAGGGTCTGAAGGCCGACTACCACGCCCAGTTCAGCCGGCAACTGCCCGATCCCACCGCCATTTTCGACAAGCTGCGCCAGTATGGCTACAGTGTTCCGGCGCAGCCTGAGCCCGCGTTCCGGCAACGCCTGCTCAGAGCGTTCCAGCTGCACTTTCGCCCCGACGACCACCGCGGCGCTCTGGATGCGGAAACGGCTGCGATCCTCTATGCATTGGTGGATCGCTACAGGACGTGAGCCAGGCGCCAGGCCAATGGCTTGTTACGGATCAACCAGGACTTGGCATGATGCTAGCCCAGCTGTCGTTCACACCCCTTGAGTGGCTGCCCATTCTGCTTGGCATCGCCGCCGCCTATGTAGTGTTCGGCATCGCCGGCTTCGGTACTGCCCTGGTGGCGGGCCCTGTGCTGATCCACTTCATGCCGCTGTCGCAGATCATTCCCTTGCTGGTGCTGCTGGATTTCGTCGCGGCCTTCGGCAATCTGCTGCCGTCGCGCCGGGATGTGGTGCGCAGCGAGCTTTTGCGGCTGCTGCCGTTCATGGCGTTGGGGTGCACGCTGGGCGTGGTGTTCCTGCTGCAGCTCAAATCCGACCTGTTGCTGTTGCTGATGGGCCTGTTCGTCACGGCTTATGCCGTTTACGGCCTGGCGGTCAAGGTACGTCCGGCGCAGCTGTCGGCTTGGTGGGCGGCACCGATGGGCACAGTGGGCGGGTTGTTCGGCGCGCTGTTCGGCAGTGGCGGCTTTCTCTATGTGCTGTACCTGAGCGCGCGGTTGCAGGCCAACGAACAGGTGCGCGCCACCCAGAGCGCGCTGATCAGTTGCAGCACCCTGGTGCGGTTGTCGCTGTTCCTGATTGCCGGGGTGTATGCCGATGTGGGCCTGCTGATGCTCGCGGTGTGTCTGTTGCCGGTGATGTTCGCGGGCCTGTGGGCAGGGCGTCGGTTGAGCCATCGGTTATCGCGCGAGGCCTTCGTGCGGCTGGTGACCTGGCTGGTGTTGGCCAGTGGCCTGGCGCTGATCGGTCGCTACCTGAGCACTTGATCAGCGGGTAGAATTGCCAGCTTTCACGCAGTCTGCAGGAACTGTCATGAATTCCCAGCGCATCATCGTTCCGAAAATGTCCAGCGTCATCGCCCATGAAGCTCGCGCCCGGGCGATCCTGCGCTGGCTGGTGCGCGAGCGGGTGATCGAGGAGCAGCCCAGCACCTGCGGCAGTACTGGCAACCGCATGGGCTACGCCCTGGCCGACGGCGCGCGCAAGGTTGCGCTGCACCCTGAGCGACTCCCTTTCGGCGAGCCGGTCAACGGCCTGGAGGTGGTGCTTGATCGCTGCATCTACACGCCCACCGATGGCTTTCTCGAAGAGGCCGGCTGCGCGGAGTGTCGGCGCGAGGTGGGCGAGCCGTTGTTCGACAGCCTCGAAGAGTGGATGCCGGGGCTGACCGATAACTTCACCTGCCCGTTGTGCGGGCATGAAGACGACATCAACGGCTTCCTGTTCCTGCAGCCCTGTGCGTTTTCCAACCTGGGCTTCATCTTCAACGGCTGGGGCAATGCAGGCTTTACCGACAGCTTTCTAGACAGTTTCGCCGATTGGCTCGACCAGCCGATCGCCGTGGTTCAGGTGGATCGCCCGTAGCCGGCGGTGACGGCCTGGATGGGCCAGGCGAGGGAGGGCCGCTGGTAAGTCGGCGCTGAATTTGCATTGAGCGGCGGGGCGTAAATCGGTATGATGTCGCGCTTCCATTTTCCCGCCCGGGAGCCGCCCGCGATGCTGCGTATCAGCCAAGAAGCCCTGACCTTCGACGATATCCTCCTTGTACCTGGCTACTCCGAGGTACTGCCCAACGAAGTCAATCTCAAGACCCGTTTGACTCGTGGCATCGAGCTGAACATTCCCCTCGTTTCCGCCGCCATGGACACCGTCACCGAAGCCCGCCTGGCCATCGCCATGGCGCAGGAAGGTGGCATCGGTATCGTCCACAAGAACATGACCATCGAGCAGCAGGCCAGCGAAGTGCGCAAGGTCAAGAAGTTCGAAGCGGGCGTGGTCAAGGACCCGATCACCATCGAAGCCGACGCCACCGTGCGTGACCTCTTCGAGCTGACCCGGATGAACAACATCTCTGGCGTTCCAGTCCTCGAAAACGGCGACCTGGTCGGCATCGTCACCTCCCGTGACGTACGTTTCGAAACCCGTCTCGAAGCCCTGGTCCGCGAGGTGATGACGCCTAAAGAGCGTCTGGTCACCGTCCGTGAAGGCGCTGACAAGAACGAAGTCCGCGAGCTGCTGCACAAGCACCGTCTGGAAAAGGTCCTGATCGTCGACGCCGCGTTCAGCCTCAAGGGCATGATGACCGTCAAGGACATCGAAAAAGCCAAGGCCTACCCACTGGCCAGCAAGGACGACCAGGGTCGTCTGCGCGTAGGCGCTGCGGTCGGCACCGGCAAGGACACCGCCGAGCGCGTTGCCGCGCTGGTCGCTGCAGGCGTTGACGTGGTGGTGGTCGACACTGCCCACGGCCACTCCAAGGGCGTGATCGAGCGCGTGCGCTGGGTCAAGGAAACCTACCCGCAGGTCCAGGTCATCGGCGGCAACATCGCCACCGGTGCCGCGGCCAAGGCCCTGGCCGAAGCCGGGGCAGACGCCGTCAAGGTCGGTATCGGCCCAGGCTCGATCTGCACCACGCGTATCGTCGCCGGTGTCGGTGTGCCGCAGATCAGCGCCATTGCCAACGTCGCCGCCGCCCTCGAAGGCACGGGCGTACCGCTGATCGCCGACGGCGGCATCCGTTTCTCGGGTGATCTGTCCAAGGCCATCGTCGCCGGTGCATCCTGCGTGATGATGGGCTCGATGTTCGCCGGTACCGAAGAAGCGCCGGGTGAAGTCGAGCTGTTCCAGGGTCGCTCCTACAAGGCCTACCGTGGCATGGGCTCGCTGGGCGCGATGGCTCAGTCCCAAGGCTCGTCGGACCGCTACTTCCAGGACTCCTCGGCCGGTGCCGAGAAGCTGGTCCCGGAAGGCATCGAAGGCCGCGTGCCGTACAAAGGCGCGCTGGCAGCGATCATTCACCAGCTGATGGGCGGCCTGCGTTCTTCCATGGGCTACACCGGCAGCGCAACCATCGATGAGATGCGCACCAAGCCCGAGTTCGTCCGCATCACTGGCGCCGGCATGGCCGAGTCCCACGTGCATGACGTGCAGATCACCAAAGAAGCCCCGAACTACCGCGTAGGCTGAGGCTTTCAACAACATCCTCAAGCGGGGCTGTCATGCACAGCCCCGCGTCGTTTCCGATTTCCACTGACGAGATTGAGTCATGGCCCTCGATATTCACGCCCACCGCATCCTGATCCTCGATTTCGGCTCCCAGTACACCCAGCTGATCGCCCGCCGCGTGCGCGAGATCGGTGTCTACTGCGAGCTGCACCCGTTCGACATGGACGACGAAGCGATCCGCGCCTTCAACCCGCGCGGCATCATTCTCGCTGGCGGCCCTGAGTCGGTGCACGAAGCCAACAGCCCGCGCGCACCGCAGGCCGTGTTCGACCTCAACGTGCCGCTGTTGGGCATCTGCTACGGCATGCAGACCATGGCCGAGCAACTGGGCGGCAAGGTCACCGGTTCCGAGCTGCGCGAATTCGGCTACGCCCGCGTCGACGTGGTCGGCAAGAGCCGCCTGCTCGACGGCATCGAAGACCACATCGACGCCGACGGCGTCCTGGGCCTGGACGTCTGGATGAGCCACGGTGACAAGGTCACCTCGATGCCGGCCGACTTCCACGTCCTGGCCAGCACCCCAAGCTGCCCGATCGCCGGCATGTTCGACGACGCCCGCGGCTACTACGGCGTGCAGTTCCACCCGGAAGTGACCCACACCAAGCAGGGCGGTCGCATCCTCTCGCGCTTCATCCAGGACATCTGCGGCTGCGAAGCCCTATGGACTCCGTCCAACATCGTCGAAGACGCCATCGCCCAGGTGCGTGAGCAAGTCGGTTCGGCCAACGTCCTGCTCGGCCTGTCCGGCGGCGTCGACTCGTCCGTGGTCGCCGCGCTGCTGCACCGCGCCATCGGCGACCAGCTGACCTGCGTATTCGTCGACAACGGCCTGCTGCGCCTGCACGAGGGCGACCAGGTGATGGCCATGTTCAAGGAGAACATGGGCGTCAAGGTCATCCGCGCTGACGCCGAGGCCCAGTTCCTCGACAACCTGGCCGGCGAAGCCGACCCTGAGAAGAAGCGCAAGATCATCGGCCGTACCTTCATCGACATCTTCGATGCCCAGGCCAGCCAGCTGGAGAACATCCAGTTCCTCGCCCAGGGCACCATCTACCCCGACGTGATCGAGTCGGCCGGCGCCAAGAGCGGCAAGGCCCACGTGATCAAGTCGCACCACAACGTGGGCGGCCTGCCGGAAGAGATGAACCTGAAGCTGGTCGAGCCCCTGCGCGAACTGTTCAAAGACGAAGTGCGCAAGATCGGTCTGGAACTCGGTCTGCCGTACGACATGGTCTACCGCCACCCATTCCCCGGCCCAGGCCTGGGCGTGCGCATCCTCGGCGAAGTGAAGAAGGAATACGCCGACATCCTGCGCCGCGCCGACCACATCTTCATCGAAGAGCTGCGCAAGGCCGACTGGTACCACAAGACCAGCCAGGCGTTCGTGGTGTTCCAGCCGGTGAAATCGGTGGGCGTGGTGGGTGATGGCCGTCGTTATGCGTGGGTGGTTGCACTGCGTGCGGTTGAAACCGTGGACTTCATGACCGCACGCTGGGCGCACCTGCCTTACGAGCTGCTGGAGACGGTGAGCGGCCGTATCATCAACGAGATCGAAGGGATTTCGCGGGTGACGTACGATGTTTCGAGCAAGCCGCCGGCGACGATTGAGTGGGAGTGATCCCGCGTCCGGCACTGCCCGGTACGATCTAGCACGAAATGCCCTGAAGCCCGCGTAATTGCGGGCTTTTGGCTTTTTGGGTTTGGCAAGTGTTGGCCGCTTTGTACGTGAGCACGCACCGTATTCCATGCCTACCTGAAACTTCTCCCAGGCACACCCTCTTCGACGCGCGCTCAGGAACCCGAGAGAAGCTGAGCCCGCGTTAGGCCTGGCACAGTCATCTGTCCAATCTGATCAACCATCCCAAACCCTGAAGCCGCCTATCCGTCACTTGCAGCAGCGGCCTATTGCGGATCAGCACTGTAGACCAGCCAACTCGACCCCAGCCTACCCATGAGTCAGCCCAGTCAACGTATCCGCAATATTCTTAGTACGTTGCGCCGTCCCCTCGGTCGCGCGGCTCGACGCCTCCAGTGCATCGAGCATTTCCCGCAACGCGCTGACGCCAGAGGATTGGTCTTCGATCTGCTGAGCAACCCGCTGGATCTCACTGGACAGCAGTCCAATATCCACGCCGATTTCCGCCGCATTCTTACGGGTGATTTCCGCCAGTTTGCGCACTTCATCCGCCACTACCGCAAAACCCCGCCCCAGGTCGCCCGCGCGCGCCGCTTCAATCGCGGCATTAAGCGCCAGCAGGTTGGTCTGCCCGGCGATCTGCTGGATCACCTGCACGATCGACTGGATGCGCAAACTCGACCCGGCCAGCGTACGCGCGCCTTCCACCGCCACATCCGCCTGGCTGGAAAGGCCTTCCACCGTGGTCCCGGCCTGTGCAGACACGGCGTTCTGCTGGTCGATCGTGCCCACGAGTTCGTCCATCGACGCGTGCAACTCACCCGAGTAATGCTTGAGCTGCGCGGCGATGTCCTCCTGCTGACGCTCGGCATGGGCCAGCACCATGCCCAGGTCTGCCAAGCCTTCGAACACGTGCAGGATATTGCGGTCCAGCCCACGGGTATTGAGGGTATTGCTGAAGTCCTTGTTCTTGAACGCGGTAATCTGCTTGACCACCACATGGTTCAACCCTGCCAGCTTCTTCACCTGGCGCCGTAGGAAAAATGCCTTGAACTCGCCGTAATGGGCGATGAAGTCGTCCACGTAGTCATCACTGAAACTCGCGCCCTTGGCCACCCGGAAGAAGAAAATCGCCGTCAGCGTCTGATTCAGGTTCAAGCCCAGAATCTCCCCGAAGGTCGAAAACCCCGCCACCGGGACATCATCAAAGACGCCGGCCATGCTGCCCAGCTCGGTGCCATTGTTCAGCCGGCGCAAAATGCAGTCATTCAAGATTCCCGCCACCGGCTGGCCACCCTTGCCACGCAGGAACTGCTCATAGTCCAGGCGGGTCGCCTCGCGCAACGGCGTACGCCGCACCATCACCAATTCCTCGCCCGGCGCCACGTCGCAAAACAACTGCACGATCTGCTGCTCATAATCGATGCGCGCGATGGATCGGACAAACAACTCACTGCCCACCCGAATCGCAAACGAATAGTCCGCCAGCTTCGACTCCAGCGCCTGGGGAGCACAATTGAACGCATCACACAGCGCTTGCACCATGCTCTTGATGTTGCCGTGGCTATCGATCACCTGGTCAATCGTGCGGTCCTCCACCGACGCGGTCAGCACATTGAAGGTCAAGTCCGCCGGTTTGAAGTTCTGGCTCTTGAATACCCCAAAGCGCACATTCGCTGCCGTCTTGAGGAACACGATCTGAGCATGGTTCTGATAGCTGCGCTGGCCGTCATGAATCAGCGTCTTCTGGAAGTCCGACTTACCCCCGGCCGATCCCCCTACAAACAAACAAGGGAACCGCCCCGACTCATACAGCGCCTCCATGAAAAACGACTCCGACGCCGACAACCCGTCGAACACCACGTACGCCAAGGTATCGCGATGATCGATCGACATGCGTACCTGCACTCGCCTGATGTTGGCCACCAACTTGGCGATCCGCTCCTGCATCTCCAACCGCTTGCCGCCCCCACGAATGTCCTCACACTCCAACGGCACCATCACCACCTCGGCCGAGGCGATCAGGCTGTCGTCGAACAGCTGCAGTACGACCCGGTCCCAGCGCTCGCCCGTGGCGCAATACAGCGAATTCGGTGCATTGCAGAGTTCGCCGGAGGTGGTGCACAGGCTGATGGTGGATTGCGGAAAGCGGCGTCTGAGCTTGGCGCAGATGGCGTCGATGTCCAGGTGCGGCGAGACGAAGCCGGTGATCAGGGTGGGGGTGATGCGCAAGGCGGCGAGGGCGGCGTCCAGATCGTGGGCAGTGCTGGTGATCGTGGCGGTGCCTTGATGATCGCCCCGGGCTTTTTTCAGACGGGAGAGTGGGTTCATGGGGTGGGCTCGATGGGGGAGGGGAGGCATGCGATTAGTAGGTCATCGGCAGGTTTTGCGGGGGCTGGAGGGGGACTGTGACGGATGGACGCGGTTTCAAGGACCGTCCAATCATCCGACTCCTGCAGTCGGTGAGGATGTGCAGCAAATTCTCTGGGTAGAGTTTGGGTAGGTAGTCAGTACGCGAGTCTCAGACTTCAGCCACTGCGTTGTGATCGCGGGGCTGGTGAACCGCAAGCTTGCTCCAGGATTTAACACCTCTGTCCCTGAGCACAAGAAATACGCTTAAGCATATGTTTTGCATATGCCTGTTTTTCCAGCTAGTTTGCACCTGTTCAACCTACACAGAGGCAATCTCATGCGCACCGTCTCTATTTTCAAAAACGGCAAAAATCAGGCCATTCGCCTACCCAATGACATGGCTTACGAAGGCGTTGGCGAGCTGGAAATCACTCGTATCGGTGACACCATCACGCTCCGCCCTGTGCGTCCTGACTGGCTGTCTTTGAGCGATTTTCCCAAGGCCGACGAGGACTTCCTGCAAGAGCGTACGGAAGTCATCAGCGATGAGGGCAGGTTCTCGCTGTGATCACATTCATGCTCGATACCTGCATCTGCTCTTTCATCATGCGCGAACGTCCAGAGTCGGTCTTGCAGCGGCTTGCCGCAGAAGTGGCGCGAAACAACAGGATCGTCATTTCCGCCATTACTTATGCGGAAATGCGTTATGGGCAGATCGGTAAAAAGGCTTCGCCCAAACACAAAGCCTTGGTGGACGCGTTCGTCAAACGGTTGGACGAAATCTTGCCGTGGGATCAGGCAGCCGTCGACGCAACGATCGAAGTAAAGCGCCAACTCACAGAAACTGGTTCACTCATCGGCGGGAACAATACATCGATTGCTGGCCATGCGATCGCCTCGGGCTGTCTACTCGTAACCAACAACGTACGTGAGTTCAGCCGCGTTTCAGGCCTTTCTTATGAGGACTGGGCTCATTGAGACGTGCTTTGAGTGATAGACGTCGGTAGACGACGAGAGTCGACCGTGTCGCACACGTAGAGTCGTGTTGCCAGGAAACACCCAATCATCTCGACGCTCAATGCGAATGCTCTCAGTTGAAGCATTCGGCAGATTCTTGCGGAAAACTCCTGCGTTGATGCTGAGCGTTGGCCTATCGGTTCTGGGGGTTGTCGGGCAGTACTGTTTACGCTCAGGAAATGTGAGATTTGTCGTCTAGCTGCACAACGGCCAGAACGAGCACATAGCGCACGATCGGGTCGTGGCGTTCTCAGAGCGCCTGACAGGTCATGAGCAACACAGTGCAGAACCGCCACCGGCATTGCCTGAACGGCGCCTGATGTATTGTCAGGCAGAACCTGGAAAATTCCAGATCCTTCATAGGCCTCACAACCCATCAGTACCTCACCCGCGGAGACGCCTTATCCCATGGATCCCTACGATATCGACCGATACCAGAAAGTCCACGTCTGGATCGGCACCACGTTCGCCCCGGAAGCGGACTACCAGCGGTACTTCGCATTGGACTACTCCGTAGAACTCGACGACCCTGCCTACGAGGTGTGCGGCTTCTGCAAGGACATCGGCATCACCTGGTACGACGAGGACTTCATCGGTGTCATCCCGCGCCGGGCGGCGCCGGTGAGTGTGGATGACATCCTTGTGGATGCTGCGGTCGATGCTCAAGACATGAGCGCGCTCAAAGCCGCGTGCGAGCAGCTTGGGATCAGCCATGCCAATGCGATCTTCTGGTATTCCGATGGCGGCATCGAGGTGTCCAGGCCCCTCAAGGCGAGCTACAACGGGCTTCGTTATGCAGGCCTGTTCGAAGGCGATTAGCAGGCAATTCAGCAGACCCACAGGCAGGTAGGCGGCCGCCTATAGGCGGGCGCGCACGCCAACCCCAGCCTCTGCCCACACCAGTACCGCCCCAGCCTTTCACCAGCGCCGCCCCAATCGCTCCCCTCAACGAAACCAGCCCCACGCACCACAAGCCCCCAGCCAACACGCACGCAAACGCAGCATTCCGCCTGTCCAACAGGTCAACTACCGACGATTACTGGCAAAATCGCCCCCTCGACCTACTTGGAGCCCCCCATGCTGCGCGCTTTCGAACGCTGGCTAGACCCATTCCCTCCCGACGAAGCACCGCCGCCGCCCATGGGCCTGGCGCGCTTTCTGTGGGCCTGCACCCGTGGCGCCCGCCGCTACATCCTGATGATGGCGCTGCTCAGCGCCGCCGTCTCGATCTACGAGGCCTGGCTGTTCTCGTTCCTGGGCCAGGTCGTGGACCTGCTTTCTACCTGGCAGGCAGGTGGTGTGGTCAGCGATGAGGAACGCCGAGTGCTGTGGGGCGTCGGCATCGTGCTGGTCATCAGCATCGGCCTGGTGTCGTTGCGCACGCTGGTGCAGCACCAGGTGCTGGCGATCAACCTGCCGCTGCGCCTGCGCTGGGATTTCCACCGGCTGATGCTGCGCCAGAGCCTGTCGTTCTTCTCCGACGAGTTCTCCGGGCGGGTGACCACCAAGGTCATGCAGACGGCGCTGGCCGTGCGCGAAGTGCTGTTCACCCTGGTCGAGATCATCCCCGGCATCGGTGTGTACTTCGTGGCCATCGTCGCCCTGGCAGGCGGCTTCGCGCCCCGGCTGATGTTGCCGTTCCTGGCCTGGCTCGCGCTGTTCGGCCTGACCCTGTGGTACTTCGTGCCACGGCTGGGTCAGGTAGGCCAGGAGCAGGCCAATGCGCGTTCGTCCATGACCGGGCGCATCTCCGATGCCTACACCAACATCACCACGGTCAAGCTGTTCTCCCATTCCAAACGTGAAGCCCACTTCGCGCGCGCGGCGATGGAAGACTTCAAGCAGACCGGATTTCGCCAGATGCGCCTGGTCAGTCAGTTCGAGATCTCCAACCAGGTGTTGGTAGTCGCGCTGATCATCGGCGCTGGCGGCTATGCGCTGTGGCTCTGGCACCAGGGCGCCGTGGGTGCTGGCGCGGTGGCGGCGATCACTGCGATGGCGCTGCGCATCAACGGCATGTCGCACTGGATCATGTGGCAGATGACCTCGCTGTTCGAAAGCATCGGCACCGTGCAGGACGGCATGGACACGCTCACCCGCGGCCCCAAGGTCCAGGACGTGCCCGATGCCGGTGTGCTGCAGACCCGCGGCGGAGCGGTGCGCTTCGATCAGGTGAGCTTCAACTACAACGGCGAACGCCAGGTGCTCGACGGCCTGAGCCTGGACATCGCCCCCGGTGAGAAGATCGGCCTGGTCGGCCGCTCCGGTGCGGGCAAATCGACGCTGATCAACCTGCTGCTGCGTTTCTACGATGTCGACAACGGTACGATCAGCATCGACGGTCAGAACATCGCCCATGTGACGCAGGACAGCCTGCGCAGCGCGATCGGCATGGTGACGCAGGACACCTCGCTGCTGCATCGCTCGATTCGCGACAACATCGCCTATGGCAGGCCCGAGGCCAGCGACGAGCAGATTCGCCGCGCGGCCACCCATGCCCAGGCCGATGGCTTCATCCAGCAATTGAGCGACAAGCACGGGCACAGCGGTTACGACACGCTGGTTGGCGAGCGCGGCATCAAGCTCTCCGGGGGCCAGCGCCAGCGCGTGGCCATCGCCCGCGTCATGCTCAAGGATGCGCCCATCCTGCTGCTGGACGAAGCCACCAGCGCCCTGGATTCGGAAGTGGAAGTGGCGATCCAGGAAAGCCTCGATGAAATGATGCAAGGCAAGACCGTCATCGCCATCGCGCATCGGCTGTCGACCATTGCCGCCATGGATCGGCTGATCGTCATGGACAACGGGCGCATCATCGAGCAGGGCAGCCATGCCGAGCTACTGGCCAGAAACGGCACGTATGCGCGGCTCTGGCAGCACCAGAGCGGCGGGTTCCTGGGGGAAGATCAAGGGGTAGTGGAAACGCTGGAGTGACGGCAACGGCCGCAACGTCTGCTGCCTCGCCATAAGGCCCAGATGGGCATGATGCTGTTCATTCAAGCGACTGGGGCCGCCTTGCGGTCCATCGCGGCTAAAGCCGCTCCCACAGGGTTGGCCGCCTTGCGGCCCATCGCGGCTAAAGCCGCTCCCACAGGGTTGACTGCCTTGCGGCCCATCGCGGCTAAAGCCGCTCCCACAGGGTTGGCCGCCTTGCGGCCCATCGCGGCTAAAGCCGCTCCCACAGGGTTGACTGCCTTGCGGCCCATCGCGGCTAAAGCCGCTCCCACAGGGTTGACTGCCTTGCGGTCCATCGCGGCTGAAGCCGCTCCCACAGGGAATGGGCTGCCCTGTGGGAGCGGCTTCAGCCGCGATGGGCTGCAGAAGCAGCCCCAAGTGATCGACGGGCGAGCCTTGCGGCTTCAGACAAGGGTTCGCTCAGAGCGCGTCACTCGCATTCGGCCTGAGGCGAGCGCCTGCAGGGGGAAGGCGGCGGCCCTCTTCAGAACGTACCGCGGAGTGTCACCATCAGGTTGCGCGGTGCGCCGTACCAGTTGCCGTAGCTACTGGACTCGACGGTCTGGTAATAGGTCTTGTCGAACAGGTTGTTGACGGTCGCCGCCGCCGTCCAGTGCTCGTCGACGTGGTACTCCAGCAGGCTGCTCCATACCGCGTAGCCGGCCTGGGTGAAGTTGTAGTTTTCCATGGCCGGGCTCAGGGTGCCGTCACCCAGGCGCCGTTGTACCGAGCCGGACACATAGTTGGCGCTCTGCACGGTGGCGCCCAGGCCCACTTTCCAGCGGTTCAGCTCTGCCGGCAGTTGGTAGGTGGTGAAGAACTTGAACAGGTGCTTGGGCGTCTGCGTACTGATCGGCTTGCCATTGCTGGCGCCGTCGGCAGCCTTGGTCTGTTCGTTGATGTTGAAGGTGTAGCCAGCGAACAGTTGCCAGCCTGGCAGGACTTCGCCCGAGATTTCCGTGTCGATGCCCTTGCTGACGATCTCGCCGTCTGCGGTGTAGCAGCAGTTGTTCTGGCTGCCGGGCGGGCTGGCCGAGAAGTTCTGGATCGCCTCGTTCTGCCGCTTGACGTAGTACAACGCCGACGACAGGTTCAAGGCGCCACCGAACAGCTCGCCCTTGGTGCCCAGCTCGTAGGTGTCGCCGGTGATGGCCTTGAGCGGGGCGAAGCTGGCATCGAAGAACTCGGTCTGCGGTTTGTAGATCTGAGCGTAGCTGGTGTACAGCGACCAGCTGTCGTCCAGGTCATAGACCAGGCCACCGTAAGGCGTGACGATGCCGCTTTCCTTACCGCCGCGCGTGGTGTCGGCGTCGAACGAGGGCACCAGCACTCGGTTGAAGCCGTTGAAGTCGGTATAGCGCGCGCCCACGATCAATTTCAGCGGGTCGGCCAGTTGCGCCTTGAGCGTGGTGTACACCCCGCTCTTGCGCGTAATCCAGGTCGGCGTCTCGTAGTACAGCGGGGGTTTGCCAGGTTCGGCCCGTGAGCCGACGCTGCCATCGAGCGGGTCGATCGGCTGGGCGCTGGAAAAGTCGCTGTGGTCGGCGTAGGTGCGGTGGCTTTCGGTGTAATCGGCGCCGACCACCAGTTCATGGCGGCGGCCGAAGGCCTCGAAGCTGCCCGTGCTGTTGAGGTCGAACAGGTCCTGGTCGTTGCTGTAGTCGCGGATGAAGCGCTGGTAGGTGCCGCCTTGCGCCACGGTGGGGTCGATCGGGCCTTCGACCTGACCCTGATTCTGCGTGGTGTCGTATTTGCTCTTGGTGTAGCTGCTGTTGAGCACCCAGTCGTCGTTCAACTGCTGGCGCAGCTTCACGAAGCCCTCGGTGCGCTTGTAATTGTTGGTCGACCAGTCGGCGGCCAGGGACTTATGGCGTGACAGTTTCAGCGGGTCACCGGTGGTGTAGCGGGGCAAGCCCTCGTCCCAGTAGCCGTCCATGTCGCGCCATTCGTAGGTGCCGCCTGCGCTGAGCAGCGTATCGGGCGTGAGGTCGGCTTCCAGGGTGGCGAAGACGACATGTTTTTCACTGTCGGCGCGGTCGTAGAAGTATTTCTTGTCTTCATAGGCCATCGCCGCGCGGCCCCTGAGCTTGCCGTCGAAACCCAAAGGGCCGGTGACGTCCACTTCCTGGCGGTAGTTGTTCCAGCTGCCGGCCGAGGTCTGCACGATGACCTGGTTGTGGTCCAGGGCGCGCTTGCGCACCAGGTTGATGGTGCCGGACGGCTCGCCGGTGCCGCCGTACAGGCCGTCGGAGCCGCGCAGCACTTCGACGTGGTCGTACGAAATCATGTCGGGCAGGGTGTCGTAGCTCTGCTGGCGCAGCGAAGACGCGCCGCCGTCGGTCTGGATGTTGGTCAGCGCGAAGCCGCGTGACAGGAAGGTGGCATTGACGTCGTTGCCACCGGTGGTGGTGATGCCGGTGGTCTGTTCGAGCACCTTGTTCAGGCTGGTCAGGCCTTGGTCGGTCATGCGCTGCTGGGTGATTGCCGACACGCTCTGGGGAATCTCGCGCAGGGTCTGTTCGGTCTTGCCGCCCACTTGCGCGGCGCCCAGGGTGTATGAGCCGGTGCCTTCGGAGACGTTGCCCAGCGAGGCGGCGGTAACGGTGGTGGTGCTCAGCTCGATGCCGCCGTGCTCGGTGCGCTTGACCGGTTCCAGGACCACGGTGCTCGGGTCGAGCAGGCGCCAGGTGTAACCGCTGCCGCCGAGTAGCTGGTCCAGGGCCTGGGCCAGCGAGTAATTGCCCTGCAAGGCCGGACCGTTGACCGATGACACGGCGCTGGAGTTGAAGAGGATGCGCACGTTGGCAGCGTCGGCGAGCCGGGTCAGCGCCGTGTCCAAGGGCTGAGCGGCCAGTTGCAGGCTGATCGCCGTCGAGGCTTGCGCGGCCATGGCGGCGGGCGCCGCGACGGAAAACGCGGTGCCCAGGGTGAGGGCGAGGGCAAGGGTCAGGGTATGGCCAGGTAGCGGCACGAACGGTTTGAAGGCAGCCTGCATCGGAGGTATCCGTCATGGAGAAAAGTGGTGGCGATATAGGAATCATTCGCGCTCACACCCCATGACGTTTCGTCGGTGGCAACCTTGCCATCGAAATGTGAATTTATTTTTCTGTGTCGTTCATCACCACGGTCAGCCAGGGCAGGCGGATGATCCGCACTGGCTGGGTGCGGCCCAGCACGTCGAGCATGGCAGGCAGGTCGTCGAGATCGAACACGCCGCTGACCGGGCTGTCGGGCAGGTGCCCGCTGATCACCAGCGTGCCGGGCAGGTGGCGTTCGATGCTGCGCAGCACCTCGGTCACGGTGGTGCGGTTGAAGATCAGCTTGCCGCGCTGCCAGGCCGCGTCACGGTCGGCATCGAAGGTGCTGATCGACGAGGGCGCCTGGCCTTGACGGAAATGCAGTTGCTGAGCGTGGTTCAGGCGCACCTGCTGGCCCCCGGACGTCACCTGCACGATGCCTTCGGCCACGCCCACATTCACCTGCGCGGGCTGCAGGTCGACGTCAAAGCGTGTCCCCACCGCCTGCACCTCGCCGTCGCCGGCGCGGACCACAAACGGCCGGGCGGCGTCCTTTCTGACCTGAAACAGCGCCTCACCCTGGAGCAGGGTGATGGTGCGGCGTTCCGGCGAATAGTCGATGTCGATGGCGCTGGCGCTGTTCAGCCAGACCTGACTGCCGTCATCCAGGGTCAATGTGCGGCGCTCGCCGGTGGCGGTGGACTGGTCGGCCAGCAACAGGCGTGCAGGTTGCTGCAGACCGAGCAGCGCCACCGTGGCAACGCAGGCGGCCAGCGCTGCCCAGCGGTGCAGGCGGCGACGTGGGGCTGGCGCCGGTGTGGCGGGGGCGGCAGTGGTGAGTGCTGCAACTGGGGTAGCGGTGGAGGTTGCGTCCGGTGCTGCAGTCGACGTAGCCATGACTGCTGCGGGTTGTGCGGTGGTGGGGGCCGCAGCCGGTCCCCCGGCGGGTACTGCCTGGCGTTGCCCAGCAGGCACCACACAACGTGGCTGCGTGCTTTCGCCCAATCCCTGCCACAGCTGTTCGACCACATCCGCCGCCGCCTGGTGGGCAGGGCTGGTGTGGCACCAGGCCTGGAAGGCGTGCCAGTCAGCGTCGGTGGCATTGCCGGAGGTCAGGTGGACCCAGCGCTCGATGGCCTCGTCTTCCAGCCTGGCGCTGGACGGGGGGGCGTTACGGAAATCAGACATGGTCGGCAGCACCTGAGCTGGGTGGAGCCGTCAGCGGCGTGCGCATTCTAAAGGCACTCCGACTGACGCAGCCAGTCGCGGCAATGGCGCATGGCATGAACGATGTATTTACCCACCGTGCTTTCCGACACCCCCAAGCGCTGGGCGATCTGCGCATGGGTCAGGCCCTCCAGGCGATTGAGCAACAGGGCCAGGCGGGCATTGCTGGGCAATGCCGCCAGGGATTTATCCAGCTGCTGCAGGGCCTCACGGTCGAGAAAGCGTTTCTCCGGCGAGGCCTGCTGGTCGCAGACCTCGTCAGGCAGGCCGTCGGTGCAGTGCAAGGCTGAGCGATGGCGGTCCTGACGCAGACGGTCGAGGGCGAGGTTGCCGGCGACTTTGAAAATGAACGCGCGAGGCTCGAGGATGTGTGAGGAATCGGCAAGCCTGGACAGGCGCAGGAAGGTTTCCTGGGCAACGTCCGCCGCGTTTTCCACATTGCCCAGGCGTCGGGCAAGAAAAGCCAGCAGATCAGCGTAATGCTCCTGGAAGGAAATCAGCAGGGGATCGGCGCTGGAGGGCGGCATGCGGGCAGTTCGGGCTGGAAGGACGGCGCAACTGTATTACAAATGGAAATAATTATCATCGCTGCTATTTTCGAAACAACGCTTGCCTGCAGGAACGTGCGTTGAGCGGGTCATAGGTGTTGGGAAAAACGTGAGAGGGCTGGGAAAGGCGCCCACAGTCGGCATAGTGGCGCTTGAGAGCGTCCGGCTGGCGGCGTGTCGCTCCGTTGATCAGGTCTGGCAAGTGGCTTGGACTGGGGCAGCTGCGCCGCCCATCGCGACTGACCGGAGCGCCGGACCGGCCGCACACAGGGTTTCTATT